>NZ_JBFRJM010000080.1:0-46428 GCF_041468865.1 Vibrio sp. 10N.286.52.C3
CATCAACGATAAAACCTACTATCTTAAGTAGGTTTTTTTGTTTCAAATTGACGAGTTATTTTCACTAATATTATTCTGACAAAGTAGATATTTCGCCAACCTGTGATAATTTAAATACATAACGATTAAAAGTAAGCACAACAAAATGAATTTCAGCATTGAACAACTTCTCGCGTTCGTTACCGTTTATGACCAACTCTCTTTCAGCAAAGCCGCCGTTAAACTCAATAAACACAGAACGACAATCGGGCAGGTTATTACTAACCTTGAAGACCAACTCGCGGTAAGCCTATTTGAAAGGGTTGGGCGCTCTGTAAAGCCGACAGAAGACGGGCATCTTCTTTACCATTACGCTAAGCAAACCATTGAACAAGCTCGTACCTTCGATAAGGTAGCATTGAGCCTCTCTTATGGCGGGTTGGAAAACATCACCTTTGCTTATTCTGGTGTGATACCTCATCAAATGCTTTTGGATATTCGAAAGAAACTGCGTCGTGATTTCCCGATGATGCGAGTGAACTTTTTAATCCGAAACAAAAAGGATATTAAGAAGGGCCTTCAAAGTGGCGAGTACCACTTTGGATTAGTCAATGTGCATGACAGCCGGGGTATACACAGCTTTGATGCGACTTTTCTAGGTCACATTGAGTTTTCCCCATTCGTTCAAAAAAATGGTGAGTTCTCATCTTTGGCGCAAGAGGATGTACTTTTAGCGTTAAGAAATTCAACGCAGTTTATCTTGAGATCGTTTATTGAAGAGGGAATGTCAGAAAAAGTAACCATCAGCTCCGATAACGAAGAAGTCGATCAATTGGCGTTAGTTATTAAAATGGTTGAAGCCGGTTTAGGGTGGGCACTGTTACCAAAAACGTTTGCTCATTCTGAATTTTCCCATTACGACATTGAACCTATACAGTCGTCTGAAATGCACCAAGGATTCAAATTCGGTTTTGCGCTTTGGTGCAATCATTCTAAGCAAGTGAAGGATGTAAAATTATCGGTTTTATCTGTTATACAAGAACATGTTGATCGAGTATTGAGTCAATATTAGCAAAGGAAGAATGTAGGTAACTTATTAATAGAGGCTCATTTATATGAGCCTTTTGCGTTTCTGTCATCTCGAAAGCTCTTTAATTTTGTAGGGCGACATCCTCTATATAGGAGTAGGGCAACACCATTATTTGGCCTATTCTATGCCCGTCGATTGAGGACCCCCTTTATTGGCAATAAGTGTTTAATTTCTATGTTTATTGCAAGGAAGCAAACTTTCGGCCGGGTTTCGTTACCCGGTCTTTTTTATGAGGCAAATTTTATGACTCGCTGCGGCGGCATTGTTCTTCTTTCCTGCTTTTTATTTACAACATCTTCTTTCGCATCGTTTTATGATCCTGTTGATGGTCAATTTGATATGGGGCATCACCTTGCGGAAAACGCATATGGCTTTTTGCCTATCCCAATTTTGATTACCGAGCCTGCGGTGGGGTACGGCGGCGGTGTGGCTGGTTTGTTTTTACATGAGACGGATGAGGAAAAGCGACAAAGAAAGCAAGCTGCTCTTTCTGCCATAGATGGTGGTGCGCAGTTAGTACCCTCAGCAATGTCAGTAGTGGGCGCAGTAGGGACAGAGAACGAAACTTGGTTTGTATTTGGTGGCCATAGACGATCTTGGATGAATGATTCCATTCGTTACACAGGAGGCGGCGGCTTTGGTGTTGCGAATTTGGATTTGTACACATCAATCAACTGGGGCCCCATAGATCATGACCTTAGAATAGGCACGTCAACTTCGGTAGCCGTACTTTCACAAAAGGTGCAGTTCCGGATTGGGCATACGCCTTGGATGTTGGGAATAAAGCAGTTATTAGCTAAGTCTGAGATTGAATTTGATAACATGGTTTTAGACCGAATTTTGGGTAACGAATCGGTTACTTCTGGTTTAGGGTTGGAGGCTGAATATGACACAAGAGATAATTTATTTTATCCAACCAAAGGTTACAAATTGTCTGCAGATTACATGGTGTACGACGATGCGATTGGCAGTGATTACAATTACCGAAATTTGAACATAGATGGCGAAGCCTATATCCCAATTGCCAATAAATGGACGTTAGGCTTGGCTGCAAATTATCAAAGCTTCGAACAGCAAGACCTGTTTGTATCACCCACAGCGAAACCGTACGTGTCGTTACGCGGGGTGTCATCTTATCGGTACCAAGGAGATGAGATTGAAACAATCCAAGGCCAATTGACGTATAGCATCACTCATCGTTGGAAGGTGTCTGGGTTTTACGGTTCAGGGGTTGCAAAGCAAGATAACGGCATAAGCCACGACAGTACCGTCAATGCCGGAGGTGTCGGCTTTCGATACCAAATCGCGAGACGTTACGGTTTGCACCTTGGGATGGATTATGCGCAAAGCCATGAAGAACGCGCTATCTACTTTAACGTAGGCAGTGGTTTCTAGAACAACGGAATAGGTTAAATTTTTCCAAGAAAAAAGGCGCTAATTAGCGCCTTTTCGTTTTCTATCACTTTCTTACAGTAAGATTACTTCTTACGGCAGAACTCAGCGATTACGTACATTGATTGACCGCCGTTTGTTTTACCAGAAACAAGCTTAGGATCGTCACCAACGCTGATGCCACGGATAACAGTACCTTGCTTAATCACTTGGTTAGTACCTTTGATTGGCAGGTCTTTGATTACTGTTACGTCGTCACCTTTTTTAAGTTCAACGCCGTTCACATCAAGAGGCTTGTCATCAGCAGACATGCCAATTTGTGCCCAAACTGATGTTTCTTCTTCAAGGTACATCATGTCTAACGCGTCTTGAGCCCAGCTTTCAGAATTCAGACGAGTAAGTTGACGCCATGCCATTACTTGAACTGGCGCTTCTTGGCTCCACATGCTGTCGCTTAGACAACGCCAGTGGTTGATATCTTTTGGATCGTCAATCTCACCAAGGCATTTGTCACATACCATGATGCCGTGATCCACTGTTACGTGGCTGTGTGGCGGTACTGCGTATGCAGTAAGAGAAGAATCAGAACCACATAGTTCACATTTAGATTGGCAGCGTTCTAGCATCGTAGCTTCAGAAGACATAATGGACTCACATTTATTAGGTATTAAATTACGGGGCTATTATCCACTTTATTTGCAATAAAGAAAGAGGTCGTACGGTATTCTGTCTTGATTAATTTTAGCTGAGATCAACCAATTGTGTTTTAAGGTTCTATGCAAACGGTTAACTAGGTACGATGGGATGTCGATAGATACAAAAATGCCAGCGGTTAGGCTGGCATTTGTTTACTTGCAACTATTACTTATTCTAAGAAGGAACCAGTAATGGATCCTGAAGTTAACGCGTTGTCGATCAAGAAGTCTACAGCTTGTGTCTGCATGCTTGCATGATGACCTGCGTCCAAAGGTGTTGGTGTAGTGGTATCTTGCGGTAATACAAATGTACTATGCGCAGCAACATCACTGAACTTAACAAAGTCCTTCGCACCGTCAGGGGTCGTGTTACTCGAATCAACGGCTGTTAGGCCAAGCTTCGTTGCCAACGGTGTGGTTCCCGCGAACGGAGCGTTTGCCACAGTGTTTGGTACTGTATCATCACCTTGTACTTGCCCCATATAAATAGGCAGAACAGGTGAGCCAGAAGCAACTAGATAAGCAGCATTGGTAAATGGGTCAACAGTATCTAACACAGTTTGTGCAGCGTAAGCGAACTGTTGAAAAGCGGCTGTCATGGTTGCTTTCTGTGCTGCAGTCGCGTTTGCTTCAAACGTTTGGTAGCACTGCTTATTAGAAAGACTTCCACAGTTTGCGGTTGCGAAACCTGCGTATTCAGTTGAAGCGCTCAATGCAACGCTGTGCTTAACTTGAGGACCAAACTCTGTAGAACCCAGTAGAAGGTTAGATATCTGACCGCCTGAGTTTTCTATAGCTGCTGCACTGAATGAATAAAGCGAATTAGCTGCGACACTACCGAGCGTACGGTTAGAGGCTGCAACTGCAGTCGTTCCAACAATACCGCCTAGTGAGTGACCTAGAAACTTAACTTGCGAGCCTTTGGTTAAATCAAAACCTTTAAGTGGCGACGCGCCTAACAATGTTGCTTGTGATGATACGGCTAAAGCCGCGCGTAAGCCCATTACATCAAGCGCACTTTGGCGTACGTTATCGCGAGCGACGGGTAAGTTCGCTAAGTTTAGATAAGCCAGAACGTCAGCGTTTGCCGAACGAGTATCATCCAAACTACGTGTACCGTGGAGCGGTAAGTCAATCGCTAAAACAGCTGTTCCGGCTCGTGCTAAGTTGTAGGCAAATGCGTAAGCGTTTTCTTTCGCTGAGGTGATACCGTGTTGGTAGATCACTACATTAGCAGGATCAGAACCATTCGGTGTAAACAACAAGAATTCAACAGCTTCCAATGATTTAACTTGTGGGACAGGAGAGTACTTGGTGAGCACTCTTTCAATATCAAGCGGTGAGCCGTCAACCAGCGTTAAATTTAAACCGATTAACTTCAGCTGTTCAGTTTGACTCGTCGCTAATATGCTTGTGTCGATGCCTGCAGCAACTAACTGGGCTGCCATATTGGCTTGCTCGGCACTATTACTTAAAGTATTTGAGACCTTAGCCAGGCTAGGCATACCCGATTCGAATGGCTGTGCATTCCATTCAGTAGCACTTGTTTCTAGATAATAAGGTAATTGAACGAAACCTTGGCTAACATCAACATTGTCAGTGGCACCGTACATAAGTTCGATGGCTCCTTTGGCTTTCGCGATTGTTGCTGCATCTCCGCCGCCAATGTATTTGTCAAAATCAACATCGTTAGTTAATGCGGTTTTGAACGTTTCAGTAGAAACAAACTGCATTGCGTAAGCTGTTGTAAGGTCGACAGAATTAGGGTTTGCACTGCCTTTCCAGACACCATTAAGGTTTGCAGATGCTAATCCTGTTGCGGTTGCTGCCTTTGTTGCGAAAAGAGAGCTGCCAACCGATTCGGTTGTAAACCACGTCGAATAGATGATGTCTTTGCTATCAAGGCTAACCTTGCCGGCTGCATTGGCCCCTGCAAAGATTGTCTCTACACCCTGAGTTACCTTCTGCGCTTGAGCAAGGCTACCTTCTGTGTAAGTTACTGCACTCGATTTCAGCGCAGCATAACTTGCCGACATGCCAACTGGGTCGCCGTTAACATCCGTTAGTTCATTGGAAAGTGCCAATACGTATTCACTTGAAGCATCTAAGGATTCATTGAACACAATTGTGAATGTGTCAGTTGAGGCGCTAGATAGAACGTTGAAGTCGGTACCTAGGGTCAATACTCCAGCAACACTTGGTGCAGTTTCAGAAGTTAGTGAGCCACTAAGCTTTAATAAGTAAACACCCCCAGTTGCGACACCATCAGCTAAACCAGTACCTTCAAAATTCATGATGATTGGCATCGAAGTCGACCAACCATCCATTGTATTCATTGCAGCAATAGGGTTTGTTAATGAATCATCACCACCGGTCGGCAAGCCAAGTGTACCGTCGGTAGTATCCATCAACGCGAAACTAGGAAGAGGAACAGCAATATCAGCACCCGTTAATTGAAACTTGATGCTCGTCGCTTGTGCGAGTGAATCTTGAATGTATTGCTCATATTGAATCGCTGTTGAAGCACCTGAACTCGAAGAGTCATCACCACAACCAGCAAGAAACATTGCTGAAGCGAGCAGCGAAATATTAAATAACTTTTTCATGTTTTAATTCCGTTTAGTTGAAGGTGTAGTTCATTTGAATTGCAGATAAGTAAGCTACAGCATCACCAGAGAATTCAAGTTCTTGACCAAGTTCATTGGTTTCAGTGAAATCACCTTCTTTACTTTGAACAAGAGCGAAACCAGCATCGATTGAAAGGTTAGGGCTGTACTGATATGTCAAACCTGCGCTGTACCAGAAACGATCGCTATCTGGAATACTCAATGTCGCTTCACCAGCTTGCTCGTCATAAGCTAAACCAGCTCTTAAGGTCCATTCTTGGTTTAACTGGTAAGTTGCACCCAGTGAGTAACGGTTATTGTCGTCGTAGTCTTCGGTCTTTTTAAAACACTCGCCATTTGCGCAATCTGAACTCGTCGCTTTAAGCTCTTTAAAGCTACTCCATCCAGTTTGTTGCCAGCCGTAGTGAATTGCCCATTGGTCGGTCAATTGGTGGAAAGCTGAAATTTCAATAATTGAAGGCAACGTGATTTTTAGACGGCCTGTTGTTGTCGTAGCACTACCTTGCACGATGCTGCCCGTGTAATCAGTAAAGTCACCATCATCAAAGTCGAGGTCTACCTCTGAACGATAAGCGATAGAGAATCGGTTGTTTTCATTCAGTTCATATAACGCGCCTACGTTCCAACCAAATGCAAATGTTTCACCTGTCATGCTGATCAGTTTTGTAGAGGCAGAGTCACCAGTAATGTTAGAGATAGAGCCTTGGTGACGATTAAGTTCAGCTTCTGCGTAAACAAGGTTTGCACCCGCACCGACACTAAATTGATCATTAATACGATAAGCGACATTAGGGTTTACGTTTACTGATATAAGTGAGGTATCACCAGCAAGATCACCCGCATAAATATCATCTGGGTAATCGGTAGCAACTCCATAGTTAGAGAACATACCGATACCCCAAGCCCATTTATCGTTGATCGGGCTGATGTAGTAAGCAGCAGGGACGACTTGCAGTGGCGCTACGTCTTTAGATACTTGGCTCTGTCCGCCTGAACCTGGAACATTGTTTTGAGTAATATCCACCTCTGGATCAACGATAGAAACCGCGCCTGAAAATTGGGCTGTATCAAATAGGGTCATTGCGGCGGGGTTTCTCGCTAGTACACTCGCGTTATCAGCTACAGCACCTTCACCTGAAAATGCGCGACCAAGACCTGAGGCAGAGTGCTCAGCAACTTGGAAACCAGCCGCAAGTGAATTACATGCAAATAGCACAGAAAGTGAAACGAGAGAGCGTTGTATTGTTTTCATCCTTGACCCTCCTAGGGCATCAAATCTCATTCTTATTGTTGAAAACACACTGAGCGTTGTTGGTGTTTAAGCTCTAATGTAAATGGCATGTTAAATTCATGTTTAATATAAAGTCAAAGAAAGAGTTGTTATTTTGTGAGGTTATGTTTTAAAGGGGCGGCACTTTAACATCGATAATATAAGTATAATCAATAATTTATTCGTGGTTGGAGGTGTGACCAGAGTGTTTATGCATCGTTGCGGTATAAATAGTGTTCAATAGCTCAATATGTAACAACTTTGTTTCTGTTTACCACCATTCGCTAAATCGGCATAATATCGACACTCGTTAGAAGTCATTAAATTGGAATTTTAAGTTTGGAATTACTCGCGATAGAGTTTCTTGGTAAACCGCTTCGTTTAGAAGGATCAATGGCAGGGTGGCAACAGTTGTATTGGGATAACACTTTGGTATCTCAATTAGATGCGACCACAGACCAAGAAGACGCCCGAAAACACGAATTTACACTACGCGCTGGCGAAGAAACGTTGCAGTGTCACGTTGAATCGACCGTTCAGTGGCAACCGTTTGAGATGACGTATAAAGCGTCGGTGAATGGGCAAACCATTACCGAAGGCAATCGAAACACCAAAGATATTGAACAACAAACTCCTGTTGTCGCTCCTAAACCAGAGAAGCGTTTTAGCTTAATTGGGTTGGTGTCGCTTGGTATGAAAGCGCTTAAAAGCGCCAAGCTAATCAAGGTCGTACTTGCTTCTGCGAGTTTAGCGGCCTATTCATGGTTGTTTTCAATTCAGTTCGCTTTGGCCTTAATCGCCTGTTTAATGTTCCATGAGTACGGTCATATTAGAGCGATGAAATACTTCGGCATGAAAACCAAAGGGATCTATTTGATACCATTTCTTGGTGGCTTGGCGTTATCCGATGAAAAGATTAATACGCGTTGGCAAGATGTGGTTATCTCAATCATGGGGCCATTGTTCGGCCTGATATTGTCGTTAGTATTTATGGTGCTGTATTGGGCGACTGGCGAAATGTTCTTTGCCGGCCTTGCAGTATTTAATGCTCTATTAAACCTGTTCAATCTATTGCCGATTTTGCCTCTCGATGGCGGACATGTTCTTAAAAGTATCAGTTTCTCGATGAACAGTGTGCTTGGCATTGTACTTTGTGTCGCGGCTGCCGTTGCTGGTGTGGTATTGAGTTATCAGTTGAATTTAACCCTGTTTGGTTTCTTATTGATCATGGGCAGTGTTGAAATACTGTTTGAATGGAAAGGACGTCATCACAGTCACTTGTTACCGTTAGACAAATACGGGCAAGTCGTGTCGTTCGTTTGGTATGTAGGTTTAGTGAGCAGTTTGATTGGTGTTATCTGGTATTTTGCATCTACTGGTGATCAGCTATTAAGCCTACCATTACAAATTCTTGGTACTTAACGAGTGAGTTTCTGTTGTTGGAATTATCCAGCTGCTTAGTGCACTTGAACTGTTAGCAAGCAAGAAACTGAAAATGCCCTAACCAATATGGATAGGGCATTTTTGTATTTACACCAGCTAGGCGATTCTTACTTAGATTACGCTTTGCAATTTGGTCTTGGTGAACCTGATTGAGGAAGCGTTTTTATCGTTGCTTGTAGATCTTTAATACGCGTACTGTGGGAAGGGTGCGTAGAAAGCAACTCTGGCGGTTGATTACCCCCTGATGCTTTCGCCATGTTTTGCCACAAGTTGACACTTTGGTTTGGATCGAAACCTGCTTGAGCCATATACTCTAAACCAACAACATCGGCTTCAGACTCTTGAGTTCGCCCATACGGTAGAATAACGCCATATTGAACGCCTAACCCTAACGCGGCCATCGTCATACCTTGATACTGTTTGTATTCTGATGCACCTAACGCAACGTTAGTAATAGATAAGCCCGTATTAGCGATTTGAGACTGAGAAAGGCGCTCATTACTGTGGTCCGCTAAAACGTGTGCCACTTCGTGACCGATAACCGTCGCGAGTTGGTCTTGATTGACTGCAACCTTGAGTAACCCTGTGTATACACCGATTTTTCCGCCAGGTAGGGCGAATGCGTTCACTTGATCACTATCAAACACAACAACTTCCCATTCACTAAAACCTTGTTTAGGAATATATTGAGTGATGCTGTTCGCTACGCACTGTACATAAGCGTTAGTTTTGGCATCTTTGCTGATGGGTTGTTCTTTTTTCATTTGTTCAAAAGACTGTGCTCCAAGCTGAGACATGTCTTTATCTGAAAAAAGCAGCAATTGGTTTCTGCCTGTCGGAGAAGCGCTACACGCGGTTAGGCCTGCAAGTGTGAGAAGCGAGGCAAACTTCATCCATGACGTCATACAATATCCTCTGTGTATTCGGTTTTTATGCATGTTAACATCAACTTGCGTAATAGCTAAGGGCTGTAAGATAACTAACAGCGGTAATATAGAAAAAAGCTATGCACGCGATAACAAGATCAATAATTAAGGAACCTATATGAGTATTTGGAAAAAGCCCGTTGACCTAGATACCTTCAACGCGACCTCAAAAAATACCTTAATTGAACACCTCAACATTGTTTACACCGAAGTAAATGACAATTCTTTGGTAGCAACCATGCCGGTTTGTCACTTTACGCACCAACCACTGGGTATGCTTCATGGCGGCGCATCGGTTGTGCTAGCAGAAACGCTTGGCTCATTGGCTGCAAACTTCTGCGTACCAGAAGGCTATTATTGCGTTGGGCTCGATATCAATGCGAACCACGTAAGGTCAATGCGTGAAGGGCATGTCATTGGTACTGCTGAGCCTATTCACTTGGGCGTCTCTACTCAAGTATGGCAGATCAATATCACTGATGATCGTCAACGCTTAGTTTGTACCAGCCGTTTAACCATTGCCGTTAAGAAACATAAGCGATAACAGACTAGGCAGTCGTACGCTGGTTTTGTCTTTAGAAGAAGTAATCAGTACTTAGAACAAGCAATCAGTATTTAAAGAAGTAACCCGAGAAGCCCATGGTCATAACGTTTAAAAGTGGAAAAGTCATCGCAACCGCACATGAATTGGTTGTTCGTTTAGATGGTGAGCATAGAGTCACGCTGCAAGCCCAAGTTGATGCAATTCAATTGATCGGAAAAGGGGCAAATGTCATTTCAGCTAACGGTTCTGAGTGTAAATGGTCGATAAAATTAGACGATGAACAGCAGCTCCGTGAAATCGCTAATGAAATTGGCTGCGATGTAATATAATCCTTTACGGTAAAAGCACTTAACCCTTAAGACTGAATAACATCTTAGGGTGTCGTACTCATAATTCACAATAAAATTGTGTCAGTAATATTGATTTTACGCCATAAAATAGGGAAACTGAATTCAATGTCCTTTGAATAAGTTTTCCTCTTTATGAGCAGCCCAAGACTTCGCGTTCAATTTGAAACCCTGTTTGAATACTTCGATGGTAAAGATTCTGATGTTCAACTCGACGACATCACGGATGTGCTTTGTTGTACCCGTCGTAATGCCCGAATGGTACTCAACAAGCTTGAAGAAGAAGGGTGGGTAGAATGGTTACCTGCAGCTGGTCGAGGGAAGTTATCTCAACTTATCTTTAAACAGAATCGTTGTGATGTCAGCGAGAACCTAGCAAGACGCTATTTACAAGAAGGCAAAATTGGACAGGCGCTGTCAGTGCTTGATCACAATGCTGCCAAACTCACCCAAGTTATTCAAAACTACTTGGGTGTACAGTATCAAGAAGGCGAACAAGTTATTCGTTTGCCTTATTACCGTCCGCTATCCATGCTTAATCCGACAAAGTCTATGCGTCGTTCAGAGCAACACATCGCCTGCCAAGTCTTCAGTGGTCTAACGCGTTTGGATGAAAACGATCAGCTCCAGCCTGATCTTGCGCACTCGTGGCAGCAGATTAGTGATTATCAATGGCGGTTCTTCTTGAGGCCAGGTGTTCGTTTTCATAACGGAGAACCTCTGTTAACCAACCATGTTGTGGATACACTTCTTGCCCTCGAACCTCTCAACATGTTTTCGCATATCAAAGATGTCTCTTCACCTGCAAATTGTGTAGTAGATGTTTTTCTCACACGTCCAGACAAGTATTTTCCCCTCGCACTAACGGAATCGGTCGCTAAAGTCACATTACCGATCACTTTACGTGGTGAAGACTACGATATTCGACCGATTGGAACGGGACCTTATCGCATTGAAAAGAACGACGAGAAACAACTCGTGTTAACCGCTTTCAATGGGTACTTTGGTTTCAGACCGTTAATTGATCGCGTTGAAGTTTGGGTGGTGGATGAGGCTTATTCTTCAATGGTTTACCCAAGCCTATCTAAGCCTGTTATGGCCGACCGTGGCGATAGCGATGAAGTAGAACTCGATCCTGGTTGCACGTATTTACTGCTCAATAGAAAGAAGGGTATTGCACAAGATCCCGCATGGGCACAGTTTTTATCTAACGCGTTGAATGCGGCGGATCTGTTTGTTCATATTCCAAAAGAGACTGTTATCGATTTGGGCGTGTTACACGCTTATGGGATAAAACCCGGTTGGTATGACATAAAGTTAAAAGTGCCCGTTTGTCCACCAGCAAATTCCAAACCAACGATAAGATTGGCGTATCAATGCCAACATCCAATGTTTCCAACGCTTGCCAAGGCGATTGTCACGATGCTGAAGCAATACAACGTCGATGTTGATCTTTACGGTTACGAAACCGATCCTCCACACGCTGATGATGTCGATATTTGGATTAACCCTATGGGTATCGCTAATAACAGAGACGACGCTTTAGCCGGTTGGCTAATGGACTACAGTTTTCTTGATGAATCTAGCCCGGCAGAAGACTTCGACCAATGGTGTCACATGATTGACCGTTGGCGTTCTGGTGAATTCGAGCAATTCCCAGCAAGACAGTTAGGTAAACAACTAGTCCAAAGCAATCAATTGATCCCGATGTTCCATTGCTGGTTAGGCGTCAATAAAGATCAATGTGGTACGTTGCAAAACGCGAAATGTAATGCATTAGGTTGGTTCGACTTTAGCCAAGTTTGGGTGAAGCCTGACGTTGATTGAAATCCAAGAAAACTCAATTAGGACCAAATAACTCATTTAGGAAAAACGATGCAAACTCTGATGGTTACATTTATTACGCTGGTGGCATTTGCTGCGAATTCAGTTTTGTGTCGCTGGGCCTTAATGGATCAAACGATCGATCCTTTGAGCTTTTCGATCGTTCGCATCTTATCTGGTGCGCTTACGCTTCTGATTTTATTAACTTTGTCTTCCCAATCTAAAGCTAGACGTGTGTTAACAAACAACACATCGCTATACACAAGGCTAAAATCACAGTTTCAATTCACGTCAATACTGTCACTGTTCGTGTATATGTTTGGTTTCTCGTTTGCTTACTTAGAGCTCGGCGCAGGTCTTGGTGCTCTGGTGTTGTTTGTCGCAGTGCAATTTACGATGATTGCCGCGCACTTGCTTTCTGGCAACAGAATGTCACTCATTGAGTGGGGCGGGTGTTTGTTATCTGTGGCAGGGCTTGTTTACTTGTTAATGCCAACGGAATCGACTCAAGTACCCGACTTAGTTTCTATTATCTTGATGTCTCTGGCCGGAGTTGGTTGGGGTATTTACACATTGGCAGGAAAGACATCGTCAAACGCACTGCAATCGACGACCGCTAACTTTGGATTCAGTTCGCTAGTTATCCTTGTGGCATTAAGCTTGTTAGTTTTGATTCCTAATGCGTTAACGCAAGTGTCTATCACTGAACCAGGTTTGATTTACGCGGTTATATCGGGCTCGGTGGCTTCCGGTGTGGGTTATAGTTTGTGGTATTACGTAGTGAAAAAACTGAATACCGTGGTTGCGTCTATTGCACAGCTTTCTGTTCCAGTTATCGCAACACTTGGTGGTGTATTACTGTTATCTGAACCTGTCACTATGCAATTTATAGTCTCATCAACCGTTATACTTCTTGGGATAAGCTTGGTTCTTGTCGCCCCTAAACTTAAGAAATAAAGAGTTCAATCATTAACTTCTATGGCTAAACCAAACAAGAAACAACCGACCAAGACGGTTCAGATTTTCTGTGCCAAATGCAAAACGCAGCTTTTTAAGTATCGGAAAGGTGGCAAAGGTGCACTCGTGAAATGTTTTAAGGAGCGTATCGTTGAAGATTTCACGACAAAACCATGTGTGTGCCCTGAATGCGGGATTGAATTTGCGCGAGACACTTTGGTTCGAGGTACGCCAGCCTACAAGTTTGTTGGTGGCAAGGTAACGATGAAATAACCCGTCACGATGAAACGACCAATCATTATAAACGAGAAAATAATGTTGAAACTAAAAATGCCACAGCACAGTTTGTGTGTGGCATTTCAACGTTGCTTTTGATACTCAGAGTAAAGAATTGAGCTCAGTAAGCTCTGACACGCCCTTGAAGCTTAAGAAGTAATAGCGAAACAATTGCGCCCGTCGTATCACACAGCATATCTTTCTGTGCATCCCAAATATCGCCTTGTGAACCAAGGAATGCGATACCTTCATCACCACCTGCAATCTCCGCGTACCACCACTCGATGATTTCATAACCTGCAGCAACACTCATGATCGCAAATAACGCAAAGAAACATGCAAGCACCGGTTGAGCCAGTTTTTTACGAATCAAGTACTCAGCGAGTGGGTAAGCATAAAGGCCAATAGAGAAATGCGCGACACGGTCAAAGTTATTCCGTTCTGAACCTATCATGTTATTGAACCAATCAAATGGCACTTCCGCGAAGGTATATTTTGCGCCTATCGTATGCAAAATCAGCCAGATAAACATTAAAACGTAAGCTGTCTTAGTGAAGGTGAGCTTTGTTGATAACCACCAAATACCCACCAATATCGCGAGCGCTGGGACAATTTCGGCAATCCACACCGCTCTTGAAGAGGGAGCAAACGCTGAAAATAGAAACACAGTCAGATACAGCGTCGTCAATGACAGCAATGGTCGATTTTGAGCAAGTGGCGTGATTGTCATATCAAGATCTCTCGTCGAAGTTTTTAATAGTGTTACACAATAATGAACAGTGTTCAATTGGGTCTTAATCACCAGATTTGTTGAAAAGTGGTGTTATCGCCCAGTATCTAGACAAACGGTTGCTAGAGTTTCACAAAAGTTTGATTTACAACAAAGCGATCCTTAAAATCGCTCTATTACTACATAACAAGAAAGAAAGTCATGAAACTGGAAACTGTCGATTACCTTGCTGACGACGCAGCAGAACAATTTGTTCGCTCTCTACGTGAAACTGGTTTTGGTGTTCTTAAGAACCACCCAATCCCGAAAGAGCTTGTTGAGTCAATTTACGAAAACTGGTACCAATTCTTCATCTCTGAAGAGAAAGAGAACTTCCACTTTAATGTTGAAACACAAGATGGATATTTTCCACCTTCAGTGTCTGAAGTTGCTAAAGGCCACACTGTAAAAGACATCAAAGAGTACTTTCACGTATACCCTTGGGGCCAAATCCCTGAACAGCTGAAAGAACAGATTCTAGATTACTACCAACGTGCGAATGCTTTTGCTCAAGAGCTGCTAGGTTGGGTTGAAGCTCATGCTCCTAAAGAAGTACAAGAGAAATTCTCTATTGCGTTATCAGAAATGATCAACGGCAGTGAACAGACTCTGCTTCGTGTTCTTCACTACCCACCAATGCAAGGTGATGAAGAGCCAGGTGCAATCCGCGCTGCGGCACACGAAGACATCAACTTACTGACGGTTCTTCCTGCTGCAAGCGAGCCGGGCCTTCAAGTTAAAGCTCAAAATGACGAGTGGCTAGATGTTCCATGTGACTTCGGTAACATGATCATCAACATCGGTGACATGCTTCAAGAAGCATCTGGTGGTTACTTCCCATCGACAACTCACCGTGTAATCAACCCATCAGGTGAACGCCAAGAGAAGTCTCGTATCTCTTTGCCTCTATTCCTTCACCCGAAACCAGAAGTAGTGCTATCTGAAAAGTACACAGCAAACGAATACCTAATGGAACGTCTAAGAGAGCTTGGCGTTATCTAGTCAGTTCAATGCTTCGTCCCTAAAATTGGGATAGATGTGAAAGGTCAGCTAAGTCGCTGACCTTTTTTGTATCCGTACCAAAGAATTGCGGCTTTATTACTAACGGTTGCATTCAACGAAATGGTACTCAGTTTTGACGATAAAAGGTGCCTTTAAGCCAAACGTTAGAAAGTTGTTTGTCCTTAAGCTCGACAAATCTTAGAAAATCGCTTTCAATTAAAGAAGATACGCAACGGATGCGAAACAGGTTACTTATAGTATCCACAGTTCTAGAAATCCATTAATTCAGAGAAGCTAACTGAGTCAACTATGTCGAATTATCAAGATGTGAGAGCAAACTTTCATTGCCATATGGAAAACCCATTGCTTTGGCCGATAATGGAAGTGCTTAAGCAAAAGCCAAGCGGATGGAAAGTACACACATTGGCAGCTCATCTGAACGATCTTGGGTTTGTGCCAGTGTTGGATGCTGTGCCTGAGAAAGAGTTGTTTAAAAAGAACTTCCTTATCATGAATGCGCTTTATCAGCTTCAAGAAACCTTACACCCAGATGGTTGGCTCCAAGTCCAAGCGATGGACATCGAATTGATGAATGGTCGTTATCACGGAAGCAGTCACAGCATCGATCATCAAGACCCACTTCGAGAATACTACATTAATTGGGTTAACTATGAAGCGGATGAAGGTGAAGTCAAAAGGCTGTTGAACGAATTTTGGACTCGGTATAGAAAGTATGTGGGTGGTGATGAACTCGATATGGATCGAAGTCGAGCATTGAACCTGTTTGAGTTACCTTTAGACGCGACACACCATGAAATTAGAAAACGTTGGCGACAACTGGCATTGAGATGGCATCCGGACAGAGACGAAGGCAACACCGCAAAATTTCAGACGCTCTGTGAAGCATGGCATGTATTAAGAAGCTCATAATCGACAGGCATTTTTAGCTGTCTAATTGCTTAGAACCCTAAAACAGAAAGCCCCACATTGTGAGTGATACAAGTGGGGCTTTGTCGTTATTACGTTATGTGCTGTAGCGACTTAAGTTATTGGTGTTAGGAGTGATCTTTGCTCTCACCACTTTTATGTTCAAAGGCATAGTCGAGTACTTTACGGATATAAGGCGCACCAACTTTTGAGCCACCGTTACCGTGTTCAATAACCACAGTTGCGACATATTCAGGGTGTTCATACGGTGCGAAAGCCGTGTAAAGCGCATGGTCAAGTAAATGCCTAGCGAGTTTCTTCGAGTTGTAGACCTGATCTTTCGCAAGATCAAAGACTTGTGCAGTTCCTGATTTTCCGCCGCTCGTATAGTCAGTTCCCTTAAATGCACGTCTGCCGCTGCCTCTACTTCCGTGGTTCACGAGTCGCATCGCGTTGATTGGTACATCCCAAATTCTATCCGGCACTTCGGTGATTGAGGGCATTGGCTCCGGTTCGACAAGTTGTTGTGTACTGAAATCTTCGCCGTGATCTAAGGTTGCTCTCAAGATATGAGGGGGCATCACCTTACCATGATTAACTAATACTGATGTTGCTTTAGCAAGTTGCATAGGTGTCGATGTCCAATAACCTTGGCCAATACCAATCGGAACTGTGTCACCCTGATACCAAGGGGTGCGATAACGCATCATCTTCCATTCTCGAGTCGGCATGTTGGCGGTACTTTCTTCATAGATATCAATGCCTGTCGGTTCACCAAATCCAAATCGGTTCATCCAACTTGAAATTCGGTCAATACCCAAATCGAAAGCGGTTTGATAGAAGAATGAATCTACCGACTCTTCAATGGCTTGAGTGACATCGACAGGTCCGTGACCCCAACGTTTCCAGTCACGCCACGATTTAGAGTTTCGTTTAGAGCCAGGAATTCTCCAAACGCCATGGTCGTTACGGATGGTATCTTCAGAGATGACATGTTCTTGCAGTCCTGCCACAGCCATAAATGGTTTAACGGTTGAGGCAGGAGGATAAACGCCTAGAGTGGTGCGGTTAACCAACGGGTGAGCCGGATCATTCAATAAACGTTGGTAGTTCTTACTCGAAATGCCGTCGACAAATAGGTTAGGGTCGTAACTCGGGCTTGATGCCATCGCCAACACGCTGTTGTCTTTCGGATCGAGAATAACCGCGCTTCCAGTTCGGTGATCAAGTTGCTCAAAGACGTATTTTTGCAGCTCAAGGTCAATATTTAACACGATATCTTTACCAGCTACTGGCGGCACGTACTCAATGGTTCGGACTATTCGCCCACGGCTGTTTACTTCGACTTCTTGATAACCTTTGGTGCCGTGCAGAATATCTTCGTAATAACGTTCAACACCCAGTTTTCCTATGATTGTTGTAGCTTGATAATTCGCTTCTATCCCTTGTTCTTCAAGCTTTCTGAGATCGCTATCATTGATGTGCGCCACGTAACCAAGAACATGGGTAAGCACCTCACCATTCGGGTAAAAACGCTTTAAGCTGGTATCTATAGATAAGCCGGGGAACTGGTACTGGTGCACGGAGAACTTGGCGATCTCTTCCTCCGTTAAGTTCTCTAGAATAGTCACAGATTTAAAACGGCGGGTGTTGTGATAGCGTTTTTTGAAACGAGCGATCTGCTCTGCATCACGGGGGACATATTTGTCTAGCTTGGTGAGCATTGCATCGACATCATCGGTTTGCTCAGGAATCATGGTTAGATCAAAGACAAGCTTGTTCTCTGCAAGCAACACGCCGTTACGGTCGTAAATAAGTCCACGAGTAGGGGCGATAGGTAATACTTTGATTCTGTTGCCATCGGCACGAGTTTGATAGCTTTTAAAATTTTCAACTTGAAGTCGGTATAGATTGCCGACTAAGACAAGAGTGAACATCAAGATCCCACAAAACGCGACGATTACGCGGTTTTTGAATAGGTTCACTTCGATTTTATGGTCACGCATCTTAACGCGTTTATGATTCATTGAAGCCTCAAGGGTCTGTTACATTTGGTTACACTTGTCGAGTCGGGACTTTATCTGAATATCACTAGGGTTTTGTAAAAGCTGTGTCATGTTTTGAGGGATCGACAGCATTAGATGGCGGTAAACAGTGCCTTTAATTTTCTCATTACAAAAGATGATAAGTAATTGATGTAAAGATTGGTTTTATGAATTTATAAAGTTCAAGAGTTTTGACGACACTAGAGGTTAGGTCAAAAGAGGTTAGATAAATTTACGGCCCTCAGAATGAGAGCCGTAGAAGGTTAATTTGCTTATTTAGTGGCTTAGAAGCTTTAGTAAATTAGAAGATTAAAACTTCAAAAACCTAGAAGCACAATAAATCCGATATTTAACGAAATCAGTTCGAAGGCTTGAACTGAGATTTACGCATACGGTTCAGAGCAGCCATCACATCTAACGTTCTTGGTTTCGCTAGGTCACCGTAGTTAGGCATGTTAGCGTGCCATTCGTTTTCTAAAATAGCGTTAAACTCTTTAGCAGGGTTGTTTGACCAACCTGGAGTTTGTGCGAATTGGAACCAAGCCCAACCGATCGCATTCACTTCAGACGGTGATTCTAATTGCTCAAGCGCAGAAAGGTCTGCAAACTCTTTACCAAAACGCAGTGACTCTTTGCCTTTAGCATTAACACGGAATTTACCGTCAGTCAGAATGTTCATCAGTGAAGCACGGTTCAATGAACGCGGTACAAACGTTTCTAAAGCAGTTTCACATTCGTTAGTACGCTGAGTAGGGTGCTGAGCAATCACGTCTTTTGCTTTTTCAGTCACATCTACCGCTTGGTAGTCGTGCATTTGAATCACAGTGTTCGCGACATCTAGGTAATCACCAGAGCCACCCATTACAACAATGGTAGAGATATCCATCTCTTCACGAAGCTGACCAATGCGGTCGACAAGTGGTGTGATTGGCTCATCGCCTTTTGACACTAGCGCTTGCATACGCTCGTCACGAATCATGAAGTTAGTCGCTGACGTATCTTCATCGATAAGTAGAGTTTGAACGCCGGCTTCAATCGATTCTTGTAACCAAGCCGCTTGAGACGTAGAACCTGACGCATCTTGTGTGCTGAAGTCAGATGTGTCTTTCTGCATTGGTAAATGGTTGATGTAGTTTGACAGGTTCAAGCTGTGCACACATCGACCATCTTCAGCGCGGATCTTCATCGTATCAATCGCAGTTACAATGCCTTCGCGACCGTCACCAGGAATATGGTTGTAGATAGAACGTTCAACGGCGTTCAACAGTGTCGATTTACCATGGAAACCACCACCAACGATCAGCGTAATGCCTTTTGGAATGCCTAGGCCGGTCACGTCACCTTGGTTTGGAGTATTTAACGTAACACTCAATGATTCTGGAGCCGCGAAAGGTACCGCGTCTTTCATTGGAAGGTCGCAGTTACCCGCGATACGAGGTAACACACTGCCGTTTGCAACGAAAGCGGCTAGGTTGTTTTCATCCAATTGAGCACGCAGCGCTTCTTGGTCTTCAATCGTTTCACAATGTTTGATCATTGCATCGATGTTTAACTCACGCTCAAGCGTCGCGCGACGAATAAACTTCGGTAAGTAGAAAGTGATGATGTTGTTCGCTTTCTTAGCAAGAATGCTACGACCATCAGCTGGTAAATTAATACGGAAACGAATTTCGATGCCGTGGTCTGTGAATACAACAGCTGTGTTGTCTAATACGGTTTGACCCGTCAGCGCGATAGAAACGGTCGACTCTTGTTTCGCGAACTCAGAGAAGCTACGTGCGATAAAGTCACGAGCGGCTACTTGGTATTCGTAAGATTTTTCTTTCAGCCAATCTAACCCGGTCAAAGACCACGCGCGCGTTGCACGAAAACGAGAAGCTGACGCGTATGGGTCACCTTGGATGTGGTCGATGTGTAATTCAAAATCAGCAAAGTCGTATTGACCTTTAATTTGTTGATATGCACGGTAGTTTTGTTTTTCGAGCTTTTTAAGCTTTGCAGTCAACTGATCCATAACGAGGAATGCCTATATAAGGGGAAAGATAAAAACAGAAAGGCGGCGATTATAAAAATCACCACCTTTAGAGTAAAGAGAAAGTAGGCCTAAATCCAAAACTAACTGCTCTTTTTCGCTTTAAGCGTAACGAGTTGTCCCCAAATAGTTTTGATTGATTAAGCTGTGTTCGAATTCTTGGCTCGGCATTGGTCTTCCGTAAAGGTACCCTTGGCCCACATCGCAGCCTTCGTTAATAATAAATTGCTCCTGAACCTCCGTTTCTATGCCTTCAATCGTCACTTTTAAGTCGAGCTTTTTGGCAATTTGGACAATAGAACGAACAATTTCCGAGTCTTCGTGTGAGTTGAGCATTTGGTCGATAAAGCTCTTATCAATCTTAATGGTGTCGAATGGGAACTTCTTCAGATAACTGAAGGAGGCGTAGCCCGTACCGAAGTCATCTAGTGACAATGTAACGCCAATATCGTGCAAAGATCCCAAGGTATTCTTGGCAACCACTTCATCTGCTATCAGTCCACTCTCCGTAACTTCAAGTTCTAAGAAACGAGGCTCTAAATGATAGGTTTCGAGTAGGTGAACCACTTGTTCCGCAAAGTGTACGTTCTTGAGTTGAATTGCAGACACATTCACAGCCATCTTGAAATCTTCAACGTATTCGGACCACTCTTTGGCTTTTTCAATCGCATTGCGTAAAACAAAGCTGCCCACTTCGAAAATCAAACCGTTTTGTTCAGCCATGTGGATCAGGGTTTCGTTAGAGATATCACCCAAAACAGGATGTCGCCAACGAAGCAAAGCTTCAGCACCGACCCAGCGATGCGTCAACGGGCTAACTTTGGGTTGAAAGTAGAGCATAAGGTCATCATTACGAACGGCTTGAAGCAAATAGCCTTCGATCTTATTAATGTGAGTTTGTTCTTCGGTATGGGATTGAGAGTAGTAAGCGAACTTTTGTCCTGAATCTTTGCAGGCTAACATCGCTTCAGAAGATTTCTGCAGAATGCTTTCCGCGTCATCTTCGTCGTTCGTAATTGCAATCCCAATAAACGCGTGCAAATGCACTTTGTCACTTTCGATGTCGAATTCTGAATGACCAACTTTAACGAGCGTCTGGCAAAGTTCTTCAAGGCGATGGTGTAAATCTTTAACGCTAAACGCCAATACGAGGTCAACCGAAGTAGGGCGTGCAGTTAATACATCGATATCAGAAATACAGTCGATGCGTTTTCGGTATTCAACAAGCACTTGGTCTAACGCGTTATAGCCGTAGCGTGCTTGTATGCGTCTACCGTTGGTAAAACCAATATGAACGACTGCAAATGAGCTGTCTGTCAGCCTTCTCTGTGACAGTAGCTTGTGGTTTAAGCGAGATTCAAATGCGTTTCGGTTTAAAAAGCCGGTGCCGAGGTCGTGATTCTTTTGGAAGTTAATCTTCTGTTCAGCCGCTTTTCGTTTATCAATTTCTTGATTCAACGAGTAATTAAGGCTCGCGAGATCTTTAGTGCGATTGTAAACGCGGTTTTTTAGGTCGCGATTCATTTGGGTAAGCTTGGCGTGTTGGAATAGGGTTTTAAGCTGAGATTCAATCGAGGTGCGAAAGCTCTGTAAAAGCTTGATATAGGTGGGGGTGTAGTGGTTTTCTTTCGAGTCTAAAATGCAGATAGTGCCAAATAATTCACCATTCGGCCAAAGCAGCGGAATGCCACAATAAGAGATTAAGCCAAGCTTCGTGTCGGGGTTGTTTTCCCAATCAACATCGGCAAGCGCATTGGGTACCACAAGTTGCTGCTGGGAATCCATCACCGTCTCACAGTAAAGCCCATTGCCTAGGGTTTCAGAATCACCTTTGTTGTAAGGGTTATTTTCATTTCGGCTGGTCGAGAATACTTCAATATAATTGGCGTGAACACGCATGATCAGTGCGGCGGGCACTTGAGTGATTTGAGCCAAGAGGTCGACAATATTTTGCCAACCAGACACCATATCGTCTGGGATATCTAAGTCTACTGTTTTTATCTTCTTCATATGACTCCGAGTCAATTATGCTAAATGCATCAACACATCCTGTGTTAATTATGATGAACCAAAGAAAACTATGAACCTTACGTTTAATAAGTATAAGAAATGTTGCACGAAAAAACCTCCGCAATTATGCAGAGGTTTTCAAATGTGAATCCGGGTCTCAGTAATGAGATAATTTTAGATTAAGGCTTTAACTTTATAAAATCTTCTGTATTAAGTTTCTGGCTATAATCTACCGATGGTTGAGCAAACCCATTTAATTGTAGAAATTCTTCTTTAAACCCATGGTAATCCCCTAAGGTTTGGAAGTTATTTTCGTCCATCTTTTCTAGCAGTTCAGTTACGTGCGCTTGGGTTTCTGGGTCTAATTCCCAATCATCCATACGGATCAATCGCTCACCATCAAGTGGTACTTTGGATTGACCATAAAGTTTACTGCCAAACAGACGCTGCATTTGTTGGATACAACCTTCGTGGGTCTCTTTCTCTTTCATCACCTTATACAAAGCAAGTAAGTAAGGGCTTAATCCAGGGATGAAAACGCTCGCTTTAGTGACTAGGGCTTTACATACCGCCGCGTAAGCGTTGCCGTCGAAGTTAGCTAGTTCGAGGTTTAATGCATGACTGGTTTGATGAAGGTCGATCTTAGCGCGACCTAAAGTACCGTCTAAGTAGATAGGGTGCGTCACTTCAGGGCCAACATAGGAGAAGGCGATCGTCTTACAACCCGGAGCAATAGACTCAGCGTTGATCAGTTCGTCTATCCAGTTTTCCCAATCTTCACCACCCATCACTTTGAGTGTACTTTCAGCTTCTTCGTCTGTTGCAGCGTCGAGCGTGTTGGTCACCCAGTCGTCGTGCTCAAGGGAAATCGTCGCGCCAGTAACGCTTTCGCCAATCGGTTTAATAGCTGAGCGCCAAAATTCATCGGAGTCTGGTTTTGGTCTCACACCTGCGGCTAAGCTGTAAATGATGAGATCGACTTCACCTTCGAAGTAGGTTTCAATGGCTTCGACAACTTGTGAGCGTGTTTCTTGCGAAAATGCGTCGCCAACGATGTTGATAGCAGTGCGTTGCTCTCGTTCGGCTTCTTTTTTGAAGTAGATGTTGTTGTACCAACCAGCACTACCTAGGGATTTTTCGTTTGGACCGCGCTCGAATGAGACGCCGATAGTGTCAGCTTTTGCGCCGCCAAAGGTAAGGGCAATACGAGCGGCAAGGCCAAAGCCTGAGGAAGCGCCGATAATCAGTACTCGTTTAGGGCCATCTTTGATTTGCGGCGCACTCTTAACAAACTTGATTTGTTGCTTTACGGCTTCTTGACAGCCAAGAGGGTGAGCGCTTTTGGCTACCACACCCTTGATAACAGGTTCGATCAGCATAAATAACCTTACAGTTAACGGTGATATGCACTCAGGCTAACGTAAAGCTGTGTAAAATTTATTGAGCTAGACCATTAAAACTTAAAGATACTGATATAATTCTTCGGCGACGAATTCAGCAATCCAAGGTTGAGCTTCTGGTTTTGGATGCAGTCCATCGTTCATCATCCACTCAGGTTTGAGGATGATATGCTCTAGGAAAAACGGCAAAAGTGGCACGTTTTGTTGATCAGCAAGCGCTGCAAAAACGTATTCAAACTGCTGGTTGTAACGCTTTCCGTAATTTGGTGGGATTTTAATCTGCATCATTATAGGTTTGGCGCCCGCAGCTTTTATCTGCTCAATGATCTGCTCAAGATTTGCAGACATCAGCTTAGGTGGGAAACCACGAAGTCCATCATTCGCACCAAGTTCGATAAGAACGGTGTCTGGAGCATGTTCTTCAAGCAATTGTGGTAGGCGGGCTAAACCATTGCCCGTTGTATCACCAGAAATACTCCCGTTAACCACGGTTACCGTTTTGTCATGCTTTGCTAACGCGTCTGGTAACAGGCTTGGCCAACTCTGTTTGATGTCCATGTTGTAACCAGCACTCAGGCTATCACCAAGGACCAGTAACTTAGAATCTAAGCGGGTATCTTGAGCCAAAGAAGCGGTTGAAAATAAAATAAAGAATAAAAAGGAAATTAGTCGAGTCATGCATACATCCATCATTAAAGCAGAAGCTGTTTCGAAGACAGTGTCTACTAATCAAGAACATTTAACAATCCTAGAGCACGTCGATATCGATATTCGTGAAGGCGAAACTGTCGCGATTGTCGGCACGTCTGGCGCGGGTAAATCGACCTTAATGACGCTGCTTGCTGGTCTTGATGTACCAACGAAAGGCGAAATCAGTTTATTAGGACAGCCACTTTCACAGCTTGATGACGAGGCAAGAGCGAAGATCCGCAGTGAATCGGTAGGGTTTGTATTTCAAAGCTTCTTGTTAATTCCAAGTCTTTCAGCGCTACAAAATGTCACGTTACCTTGTTTGTTAAAGGGAGAAGACGAAGACATCGAACGCGCGACTGCTCTGCTTGAATCAGTAGGCTTGAAAGACAGGCTTGATCACTTACCGTCGCAGCTATCTGGTGGTGAACAACAAAGGGTCGCGTTGGCGCGCGCATTTATGATTAAGCCAAAAATTCTTTTTGCCGATGAACCCACAGGCAACCTAGACCAACAAACGGCAGCCAAAATTGTTGAGTTGTTGTTTGAATTGAACTCATCCCACGGCACAACTTTAGTTTTGGTGACACACGATCCTAAGCTTGCACAACGTTGCCAAAGAACACTCAAGATGCATGTCGGTCAGATAGAGGAAGTCTAAATTGAATTCATCAAACGGACTGAATAAACGCCTGTTTTCATGGAGTATCGAAGAGATTCGACATGGCCAGTTGTGGCCAGTTTCAATCGCTTTAACGCTTATTATTGCTTGTGTATTTGCATTGTCGGCGTTGGCCGAACGTATGGAGCAGGTAATTGTTAAACAGGGCAAAGATGCGCTTACTGCTGATAGCGTGTTTATCTCAGCAAACCCAATTCCGCAATCCTTGTTAGACCTCACTCAAGTTGAACAATTAGAAAGATCTCAGTTGACTCGTTTTTCAACCATGGCATTCAGTGATAACTCAATGCAGTTAGTGACGGTAAAAGCAGTTGAAAGTAATTACCCATTACGCGGTGAAATGATCTTAGAGGGCGCTGATAAAGCATCAAGTAACCATGTTGAGCCGGGTGAACTTTGGCTAGACGAGCGTATATTTGCACAGTTAGAGGTTGAAATTGGTGACAATGTCACTATTGGTGATGCCGATTTAGCGATAACTGGACGAATCACTCAAGAACCAGGCTTAAGCTTTAACCCATTCCAACAAATGCCAGCTGTGCTGATTCATACAAGTGATATCGATGCCACGGGAGCGATTCAACCGGGCAGTCGCGTTAGCTTTAGATTGTTTTTAAATGGTGATGAATCGAAACTCAAAGCCGCACAAGACAGTATCGAACTGACACCAAGTGACCGCTGGCGTACACAAGACTCAGCCAGTCGTACCAACGACATGTTCGAAAGCACCACTCAATACTTATCACTAACGGTAGCTATCGTAGTGATCATGGCTGCGACCACTTTGGTACTCACTTGCCAACATTATGTTGCGAGTCGTCGTAAAACCATCGCGATGCTTAAGAGTTTAGGTGCAAGCAAGCAGTGGATCGTTAAATGGTTGTCTGTACAGGTATCTTTGTTAGTGGTTATCGGTGCAGTACTGGGAATAACCATCGGTATCGGCTTGGAGTTTTTGCTTCGTATACCTCTGGGCGACTTATTACCAACGCCACTTCCTAGCTATGGTATTGAACCTGCAATCTTGGCGATTTTATCAAGCATCCTAATTGGTGTTCCTGCTCTTGGTATCCCGTTAATTGGCTTGGTCAATACCTCGGCAATCAGCGTTATCCAATCAAGTCACCAGTCCAATGAAAGCTACAAGAAATATTTGTTGTTACTGGTACCGATTATTCCAATGATGCTGATGTATGGCGACAATCTATTGGTATGGATAGTTCTAGCGGGTATCGCTTGCCTGTTCTTAGTACTTGCGGTCGTTAGTACGCTTGTTCTGCGTTTGGTTGGCAAGTTACCGACATCTACGTCTATGCGTTTAGCATTGAGCAGAATTAATCGCACACCTTTAGCAACGGGGATTCAATTTGGCTCTTTAGCGCTTTCACTGATGTTGCTGTCTATCATCTGGTTGGTAAGAAGTGATTTACTGTCAGATTGGCAGCAAACCTTACCCGAGAACGCACCAAATGCGTTTGCACTTAACATTGCAAGCTATGAAAAAGACAGTTATCTCGAGACGATTGATGCAAACGAAGTAGAGCGTACTCAAGCGTTTCCAATTATCCGAGGACGACTGACGACGATAAACGGTGTCGAAGCATCGGAATACAGTGATACCTCTGGAGAAACAGACGCACTAAGCCGTGAGATCAACTTCACTTGGGGAGATAGCTTACCTAAGTACAATGAAGTATTAGAAGGCAGCTGGACACAAGAGCATGGCGTATCTGTAGAATCGGATGTCGCGGAGCAACTGGATCTAAAGATTGGCGATGAGCTGTCATTCACAATCAACAGCCAGAATGTTTCTGCCAAGGTGAATAGCATCCGCAAAGTCGAGTGGCGAGAAATGAAGCCGAACTTCTACTTCATTTTTACTCCAGATGTCTTGAGTTCAATCCCTTCTACTTGGCTAGTGAGCTTCAGATTAGAAGAACAACACAATCAGATGCTCAACGAACTCTCTCGAAATCATCCAACCGTGAGTTTGATGGATATTCGTAAGATGGGTAGCAAGATCCAAGAGTTGCTTAAGCAGATTGTTTGGTCGATTACCGTACTTGCGGCGTTAGGTGTGGTGGCGGGGCTGTTGCTTATCTTCACTCTATTGCGATTGAGCTTATCTCAAAGACAACAAGAGATACGCTTGTATCGAACATTAGGCGCGAGTAAGAAGCGAATTCTCAATACTATTTGGTGTGAGTACGGTTTAATGGCGTTAGTCGCAGGCTCAATTGCAGCCCTTGGTTCTGAGCTCAGCGTGGCAGGAGTGATGAACTTTGGTTTTGAGTTACAACCTTCACTTCACCCGATGTTGTGGATAGCGCTACCGGTGCTAACGTTCATCACATTAGCCGCGGTAGTGAATAGCTTAATCAAACGTTTGTTGGCACCAGTAAACAAGGATTTTGGCTAGTCGTTAGCGAGATCTAGCCAAGCGCTTAAAACGGTCTAAAAGTGAGATTATTTATACTTAGTCATGCACTATTTATAATACGTCGCTTTAGACCGTTTTTTATTTAACCAACCGGTAGCATAAGTAAAAAATATCGCACCTTAGATTCCACTGTTTTTAGCATTTTTTAAAACTAATTACCCAATAATGCCGATTTAATGAACAGCGGTTAGTCCCTGTAAACAAAGGGTTTGCGCAACTTAGCAAGAACGTTATCAACAGTTATCCACAAAAACGGTGGATAACTTTAGGGATAAGTTAACCGCTATGTTTTAAGAGTACTGAGGCAGCCTTTATGTGGCGTCACTTAGGACAAATTTGACTGTTAGAATAACCTTTAAAACCCTATCTGGAGTTATTGAGTCAAGAGATTATTTATGTTTTTTACATAGATATTAAATCCCGCCTATCTAAGACCTTGATAAAAATGTGTTTTAATTCATCGCAGAACAAAAGTAGAATAGAGGCAGTTAATCTTATTCTACAGAACACGATGAACCACAACAAAACGGATACAAATCAACCTTCTATTGCCATTGTTGGTGGTGGTATTGCCGGAACAACGAGCGCGATTCACTTTAGTGAGTTGGGTTTTAAGGTCACTATCTTAGAAAAAGGGCCGAGTTTGGTTAATGGTCCACCAATTTGCCACCTGCACGCTGGCGGCAATTTGTATCGAGATATTTCTGTAGAGCAGTGTCTTCAATTGCTCACACAGTCAATTGATACCGTCCGCTTATTCCCTCATACGATCAATATTCGTCCGACAATCATCGCCGTTCCGCACAGTGATGGTGGAGAGCCGTTGGATCTGCTTCCTCGTCTCAAGATAATCAAAAGCGCTTATGCCGATCTTGTTAAACAAGATAAAAGCAACCAAGTGCTCGGTGATCCGGAAGAGTATTATAAGCTGTACAGCAAAGAAGATTTATTAGCACTTTCTGCGAAAACACAGCCTCTGAAACCAACATCGCTTGATGATTGGTGTATTCCTTTCGCCAAGCATACGGATTTAGAGACCCTAAAGTATCCTGTTGCGATGGTCCAAGAGTATGGCTGGAGCGTATTCCGACTTTCTGCGACCGCTCAACTCTCTTTGGGGCAACAAGCTAACTGTACTGTGTTAACCAACAGCCGATTACAATCTGTTGAGTCGACAGGTCAAGGTTGGTCTTTGACTTATACCGATGCCGAAAACCAAAGCTGCCAACTAACGACCGATTACTTGATTAATGCGAGTGGGTTTGAAACGGGTATCGTAGATGACTTTGTTGGCTCTAAGCAGCAAAGACTTGTTGAGTTTAAAGCTGCATACGTTACAGAGTGGCCATATTCGCAAGAATGTAAGGAAGAGTGGCCAGAAGTTATCTTCCATGGCCCGAGAGGCACACCGCAAGGCATGGCGCAATTAACGCCGTATGCTGATGGTGTGTTCCAACTTCACGGCATGACAGAAGGGATTACTCTGTTTGAGGGTGGGCTTGTTTCATCGTCAACAGACTCGTCACAGCCACAGTTGCCTTCGAAGCTGCTTAAGAAAATCGTATCGGGTTGGAGTGAAGATCAGCTTGAATTAAGAACTCGCGCGGCAATAACGCATATGTCTCAGTTCATCCCAAGTTTCAGTTCTGCATTGGTCGGTGGTAAACCTTTGTTTGGTGCACAACAGATTCCGGGAACCGATCCAAGCTTAAGAGCTTCAGACGTTTCATTCTGTGGGGATCGCTATGCTCGACTTGAAGTAGTAAAAGCTTCTTCAACATTAGAAGCGGCACAAAAGGTCGCTGAGCAATGGTTTGATGTATCAGAGGCGGCATCTATTGAAGACACACACTCAGTGACAATGTCACTTAATCTAAATGATATTGAAAACAGAGCGATAGATTTGACACAAGAACGTGGATACCCAGAAGCGCTTGCCAAGGTGTCAGGTCAAGATCACGCTTAATAGCCTATAATTAGTCTATCATCATCGACTGCGTTTAATTTCTTCAATTCGGCTTACTGTAATAGGTAAGCCGAATCTTCATTTCAACATCTGCTTAGATACCGAACCTCATCTAAATGACATCTTCCTAGTTGATTATTCTCAGCTACATAGCATTTAGCACATAACACATCGCAAAAACTAATAGCCGAAAAACTGAGCCCATTGGCACCAAACATCTTGTAAGCCCAAGCGATCGCCCTTGCTGAACGATATCGCATGTCCAGGTTTTGCTTGCGCCAAGCGTGGTAAATCAATTCTGGCGACACATCCTATCTTCGGATAACCACCTATGGTCTGTCTATCATTAAGCAGCACGATAGGCTGTCCATCTTGTGGAATTTGAATCGCACCTAAGGCAATGCCTTCTGACAATAGCGAAATGTCAGGCGAGTCGACGGGTTCGCCACTGAGTCGATAACCCATCCGATTTGAGTTTTGGTCAACGTGATACTGCGCGTTATACAAAGTCTCTTTTGCTGACTCGGAGAATAGCTCGCTTTGATAGCCTTCAATCACTCGTAGGTTCACGGGTAGATTGTAATCAGGCGTGTATCGGAAGGTAACACTTACCGCTTTAAATGAATGTGATAGTTGGTGCTGGGTAAAAGCTATTTGTTGCCCTTGTTGGCATGGCTCTCCATCTTGCGTTAATCCACCAATCTTTTCACGAGTGACTGTAGAGCAGCTATCAAGAGTTGATGGAACATCGAAACCGCCCTTAATGGCTAAATACGCCCTTAGACCATTTTTAGGCAAACCAAATGAGAGAACTTGCCCCTTAAAAGCTTGAAAAGTGCTCCAGTTAGCCTGTGGTTTACCATCGAGTTTCGCTTGTAAATCACCCCCGCATAGTGCCATCTCGCAATCAAAATCGATTCTCAACGCACATTGCCCAAGCGTGATTTCCAACGCCGCTTGGTTGACTGGGTTGCCCAATAGATGGTTAGCCCAGCTATAAGAGTAGTCATCAACCGGTCCACCTTGCGTTAATCCAAGATGAGCAACACCAAATCGCCCAAAGTCTTGAATCAAACTCAACGGGCCGGGCTTAATCACTGTCAGTGTTGGTTTAGTTTTTGTCTTAGCCATTTACGATGCCTCCACCCAACTCTACAAATTCTTTTTTTGAAATCGCTATGAAACGGACGGTATCACCAACATTAAGCAGAGACAGTGGTCTTTGCGTGATATCGGCGTTCTTCAACTGGCTATGATCGAACAACGGAAGTGGGCAATTGCCAATAATATTCCAACCGCCCGGTGAATCCGAAGGGTACACAGCTGTTTTCGTATCCGCGATGGCGATACTGCCTTTGGGCACAATTAAGCGGGGTGTGGAGTGACGGGGCAAGGCAAGCTCATTAACCACATCCGACATAAAGGCAAAGCCAGGCGTAAACCCAATCGCACTGACGCTGTATGTCTGTGAGGTGTGATGTTGAATTATCTGGTCGAGCGACAGGCCTTTGTTTTGATATCGGTCTAAATCGAGCGCCGTTTCTGGTGAGTAATAGGCAGGAAGCTCAATCGTATCGCGAGTTTTACTAACACTAGAAAAGGACGACAGAGCATGACTCAACAAATTATTGAGCTGTTCAATGAGCTGCTGTTCTGATATTCGATAAGGGAGGTAGTCGACCAATATTGTTTGGTAAGCCGGTGTCACATTCATCAACACCGATGCTAAGTTTTGGCGAATGGCATCGGAAAAGTGAGCTATGTATTGCGCATATTCGGCGCTAGATTGATTATTTGAAGGCGATAGCGTCAAGGTCACCAAAACGCTGCATTCCGCGACTGGCGCTATATTGAATTCAATCTGATTCGTCGTCATTTCGTTTCCATACGTTTGTTATCTTGCCTTTTTTAGCTTACTTGGCGTGTCTCACTTCCGTGTCCAAGCCAATACAAATCAATTAGATCTCACGAGCGATTAGACCATGCGTCATACCAATCACACGCTTCATACTAATTAAAAGCGTTGAGGTCTTGTCTGATTTTTCTAATTAATGCGATGGATTGAGGGTTATCACCATGAACACAGATAGTATCAGCTTCAATAGGCAGTCTTTCGCCCTCTAAAGTCGTAACCGAGCCATAGTTAATGATTTGCATAACTTGGTTATAGATATCGTCTTGATTGACGTAAACCGAGCCTTTTTGAGTACGTGGCGCTAATTGTCCGTTATTTAAATAAGCACGGTCGGCAAACGCTTCAAACAAGAGAGGCAAGTCATGGTCGTCAGCAATATCCAAATACTGTTGATTGTCTGATGAAGAGAGAATCATCAACGGGATGTTAAACTCAGCGACGGCTTGGGCTACCGCATTGAACACATCAATGTTTGCCATCATATCGTTATAAAGAGCGCCATGAGGTTTCACATAGCCAACAGTGGTATGGTGATAGCGGCAAAGGGCTTGTAATGCACCGACTTGATAACAAACCAGCTCACTGATTTCGTCCATGGTGTGTGGAATAGAACGGCGACCAAAACCAACGAGATCTTGATAACCGGGATGAGCACCAATTTGGGTGTGATAGTGCTGCGCCAGTTTTATCGTCTTGGACATAACGTGCGGATCAGACGCGTGGAAGCCACAAGCGATGTTTGCCATATCGACCCATTCCATGACCGACTCGTCATCGCCCATCTTCCAATTGCCGAAACTTTCTCCCATGTCGCAATTAAGCAAAATCTTCGTTGTCACGTGGTGCTAATCCTTTACGTTGAGGTAAGTAATGACGGTCTTATAAATGCCATAAATAAACAGTGACCTGACTCAAACTTTCGACACCGAAAATTTACCAGTATGGCATTTCATATATAGTTGAACTATTGATTAAAGGATTAATATCTATCTGTATATTAGGTGAGCACATGATATCGCGCCAGGTTTGCTTAGGACTAGCATTAACGACACCTGTTTTTGTAGCTGCTCAAGAAAACTCTTTAGACCAACTCATGTCGATGAGCCTTGAAGAGTTGTCTATGTTAGATGTTGAAATGGAAACGGCTTCGAAAGTAACACAAAAACTTACCGAGATTTGTGTCAACCAAGAGTCTGTATATGTGAGGGTCTCTCATGAATTCTAAGTGGCTCAAGTACCGTATTAAACTCGGTTTTAATAAACTCAGCCTTGCCACTTTAGCTATGTTTATTGTGCCTTTGAATACATCAGCTGCTAGCTTCAAACCTTATGAAGTGAAAGCGGTGTACCTTTTTAGAATTGCGAATTTTATACGTTGGAATGATGAAAGCTCAATGAACGCTGTGAACTTTTGTGTGATTGGCGATGAAAAGGTAAGCCAAGTGCTAACGTCAATTACCGAGGGGAAATCTATTCGTTCGCTCGCTATCCGAGTTCAACAGTCGATTACTTCTAAGTGTGATATTACGTATTTGTCTGACCGTAAAAATGACCAATTTCTTAGTCAAGAGCACTCGCCACATACTGTGACAATCAGTGATATCCCTAACTTTACGGACTTAGGTGGAATCATTGAACTCACGCACATCGATAATAAGCTCAAACCTAAGATCAATCTAGAGAACGCAAGGCGCGGTGACTACGTCATTGGCTCGAACCTGTTACGAATCGCTATAGTGGAGGGCCAATAATGTTGTCTTTCATTAATAACATATCGATTAAAAACAAGCTGATATTACCCATTATCATCTTCATCGCAGTCACTTTTGTCACGATCCAATCGGTAAATTACACTGTCACGTTTGAGAGAGAGAAAGAGAGTCTTCTCCAGCGTGTTAAAGTGCTAGCACAAGGTGTTGCTTATAACTTGCAAGCCGCGATTTTATTTGAAGACAAGTCATCGGCTCAGGAAATATTGTCAGCTTTCGTCGCAGATAAAGATATTGTTAGAGTGAAGCTCTATGACATCAACGAACAGCTGTTTGCCAGCTATCAGGTAAGCAACACTCTGGTTTCAAGGCCAAACGCAGAAGAATTAGACGATATCGCCGATCATCAATTTGCCATCTCTGAGCATTTCATCTTCTTGCTCGTTCCAGTGACACTGGATGGCGCAGTGATCGCGAACTTGAGAGTAACAATATCGAAAGAGACGTTTAATTCGATCTTAACGAATATTTTCAAGGTTGCGGTCGTCTACCTGTTGTTTCTGGTGATGTTAGGCGGAGTAGTGGTCAAATTGGTGCAACGCTTGATTATCGAACCGATGTTTGACCTCAATGAGGCGATGCAAGCCTTTGTTGAGCGTCGTTCGAAGCAGCCTAAATTAGTCGTAACGAACCGCGATGAAATCGGCGATCTGGTTCGAGCTTTCAATACCATGTTAGAAAGGCTTCAACATCGCGATAACCAAATCAATTTTACGTTAGACAAGTTACAAGAAGAAAAATCATTCGCAAATGAGGTCATTGAAACCGTTCAGCACTCTTTGTTGGTGGTGGATGAAAAAGGGCTCATTCTTCATGCGAACGCAGCTACTCGGGATATTTTTAAATGCTCGGAAGCCTTTCTTGAGAATTTGTTGATCCAAGAGTTGATCGCGACCAAGCAAACGGGTTACTTACAAGATGTTATTGATGCCAATATTGAACTTAATGACGAATTGCTGGAAACCACCGATCTCTTTCAATCAAAACGCTGGCTTCGTGTGAGCAGTCGTTCTTTGACAAAACATGGTCGTATTCTTTATGCAATCCAAGATGTCACCGACATAGAAACGGCCATGAGTCGCCAACGTATTGCTGCGGGTGTTTTCGAAAACAGTAAAGACGGCTTGATCGTGCTCAACTCATCCAATGTGATAACCATGGTTAACCCGGCGATCACACAACTTCTCGGTTATCACTCTGATCTGCTGGTGGGCAAAACACCATTTGAAGTATTTTCGTGGCAGCAATTTTCATCATTGATGCCGACAATTCGCAGTTCGTTAGACAACTATGGTCAATGGCAAGGCGAAGTGTGGGAGAAAAGCGCGTCCGGCACGTTAGTTCCAATGTTTGTCAAAGTGAATCGAATTGCCTCAGACAACGAGAAAGACGAGTTTGATATGGTATTAACGCTGTCTGATTTATCCAACGTTAAAGAGATGGAAAGACTCGAACACTTGGCTCATCACGATGCATTAACCGGGTTAGCGAATAGAGCGCAGCTGTATAAGGTTATGGATGATGTTGTCACGTCGAGCCACTATTCAAATCAGCATTTTGCGGTTATTTACTTGGATTTGGATGGCTTCAAAGAAGTGAATGACAATTATGGTCACGATGCGGGTGACGAAATCCTTAAAGAAGTGTCAAACCGGTTATTATCTCAGGTAAGAGCGGGGGATTTGGTTGCACGTTTGTCGGGTGATGAATTTGTTCTTATTATTAAACAGACAAACAAAGTCTTATTAGCGAAGTTAGCCGAGCGATTGTTGGATCTGATCGGGCAAGAAGTGAATTATAAACAGCGTTCACTTCATGTTGGGGCGAGCTTAGGTATCAATTTAGTTGATGGCTCAGAGCGTGATATTGACGTGATTCTAAAGGTTGCTGATGAGGCTATGTACCTAGCGAAACGCAAAGGAAAAGGTCAGTTTGTGTTCGCTCGTGAGGGTAAATAGGCACCGGTGTTTGTGAGCTCACCCTAAGTTGTTGTATCATAAGTGATAGGTTGAATATTTTTAATTAAAAGGTCTGCTAAGCATGAATGTTTTAGTTACAGGTGGCATGGGTTACATTGGTAGCCATACAAGTATCCAGATGATCAACGCAGGTATGACACCTGTACTTTTTGATAGCTTGTACAACAGCAAACCAAGCGTTCTAGAGCGCATCGAAAAAGTCTCGGGCGTTCGTCCCAACTTCATTGAAGGTGACGTTCGTGATAAAGCGCTTTTGACTGAAACTATGAAGCAACACAACATCGAAGCGGTTATCCATTTTGCTGGTCTGAAAGCCGTCGGAGAGTCTGTGGAAAAGCCTCTTGAATACTACGACAACAACGTAAACGGCACTTTAGTTCTTGTTGATGCAATGCGTGATGCGGGTGTAAAAACCTTGGTATTTAGCTCTTCAGCAACGGTATACGGTGATCCTGAAAGTGTGCCAATTACTGAAGACTTCCCAACAAGCGCTACCAACCCATATGGTCGTAGTAAACTAATGGTAGAAGAGTGTTTAACCGATTTCCAAAAAGCCAATCCTGATTGGAGCATTACACTGCTGCGTTACTTTAACCCTGTAGGTTCACATCCAAGTGGTGAGCTAGGTGAAGACCCGCAAGGTATCCCAAATAACCTAATGCCATTTGTCTCTCAAGTAGCAGTGGGCCGCCGTGAATTCCTATCTGTATTTGGTAGCGATTATCCAACAAAAGACGGGACTGGCGTTCGCGATTACATCCACGTAATGGATCTGTCTGATGGCCACATCGCAGCGCTTGAGAAAGTAGGGTGCAAAGACGGTCTTCATATCTACAACCTTGGTACGGGTAACGGTTCAAGTGTGTTAGACATGGTTAAAGCATTCGAACAAGCAAGCGGTAAAGAGATCCCTTACAAGCTAGTTGAACGCCGTCCTGGTGACATCGCAGAGTGTTGGGCAGATCCAGCTAAAGCTCAGAAAGAACTGGGCTGGAATGCAAGCCGCACATTGGCTGAAATGACCGAAGATACATGGCGCTGGCAGTCAACAAACCCGAATGGATTCCCTGGTTAACCTAGTGGTTTCGTGAATGATTCAAAAATTAAAAGATGCTTTCGGGCATCTTTTTTGATCTTAATCGAATAAAAAGTAAATTAGTGGTTAAAAAGTATCATTCTGTATCCGCTGTGTTATTATGCTCGCGAATTATATGTTTAATGTTAATTTTCTTTGGAGTTAATCATGGAACTAGGCCTAATCATCACTTTCATCGTTGCTGCTGCAGTAATGGTTAAAAAAGAGATGGCAGAGAAGTAATTTCACTTATTACCTTTTTTATACAATTTTTTAGTGAAATAAATTAAAAGCCAGCAATTAAGCTGGCTTTTTAGTTTCTGCTGTATCAGATTCTGTCGTTAAGTTTTCTAACGAGTTAGAATTCGTATTTAGCTGAAATACCGTAGTTTCTTTCCGCTTGAGTGTTCTCTTTGTAAAGTTCATCATCACCGCGAATATCATTCCAACGGCAGTACTCTTCGTTAGTTAAGTTGAACACACCACCACGAATCGTCAGATCCTTCATTGGTTTGTAGTAAGCTGTTAAATCAACAACTGTTGCGCTTGGAAGCTCAGCCTGGCCTGCGTTACCGCCACTTTCGTCATCGAAGTTGATGTCTGAACCAGATTTGTCAGCTGTGTAGTTTAACTTAACGCTAGTACCCCAATTTTGGTTTGGCGCATCATAGTTAAGACCTAACACCGCATTCCAAGGGTTAACACTATTTAGTGCATTTCCGTTTCCGTCCTCACCCTCTGTGTATGAAGCTACGAAGTGAGTTGAAATACCCTTAGGCGCACCAACCAAGACATCCCAAAGTAACGTGTTTGAGAATTCAATCCCCTTTATCGTTGCCGAATCCAAGTTAACGTTAGAATAGTGCGTTGTTCCACCAACCTTTTTCATAACCACTGTCTCGATAAAGTCATCGTAGTCACTGTAGTAGGCCGCGATTTCAGATGATGAAGCTTGAGTGTTGTGACGATAGCCTAGCTCGTATGAAATACTGGTTTCTGATTTAAGATCTGGATTTGGATCATTTACGTACCCATGTCCAGGGTTATCATATGTATAGTAAAGTTCATCAAAAGAAGGGGCTCTAAAGCCTTGGCTAATTTGGCCAAAAATAGTGCCTGTATCTGTAAGTTTGTATGTTGAACCTAAACGACCAGTTACCGCAGAATCTGAGAAATCACTCAACGTCTCAGTGGTGTTGTTACCAGGATCAGTTGAGAAATAGTCAAAGCGTACACCAGGGGTAACAATAAGTTTGTCATTCACTAAGCTAATTTCGTCTTGAATAAACAAGCCAAATTTTTGCTCCTTAGCATCTGGAGTATATACATAAAGTTGGTTATCAGTAGCAGGATCAGAGTTATACTCCATATTGGTGTTGCTGATGTCACTATGTGTATAAGTTGCACCATACACTAGGTAATGGTTGTTAATTTCTTTATCTAGCTGAGTCTCGATTTCAAGCTTATCTTCAGTGTACTCGTAGTCTTTTGTTTGTAAGTTGTCGTTGTTAGCTGGTACCCAAGGTGGCATACCTGGGCCTGCAGGTTTAAAGCGCTTAGTTACACCATTCTCTTCTTTAGAAATGTACGATACTTTACTCGTTACAGTATCGGCAATTGTGCCATCAGCGAACCAAATGTGCTTAATAGCGAATCGATTTTGCGTTGTGTCATCAGCACCTGTATAGCTATCGTAGCTTGAGTGGTAGATGTCAGAGTCTGAAGTATCTTTGATTAGCTCAGCTAAAAACTCGATACGATGACTTTCGTTTACCTGATATTGCAACTTAACCAAAAGATTATCTGCTGAAGTATCTTGACCTTCTACAGCGTAGTTCTCTAAGTCGTTAGGGTTACGGAAGTTTTGCAACTCTTCACCATCTCGACGAGTGTAGGCTACCAATGTTTCTAGGTCATCGAATCGATTAGCTAATGCAACGTGCTCACTGAAAGAGTTATCTTCTGAAGAGTAAGACAGTTTCGCTTGACCGCCAAAGTCTTCTCCATCTTTTAAGAAATCAGAAGGGTCTTTAGTTTCAAAGGCGACAACACCACCAATAGCGTCGCTTCCGTGTAAACTTGAAGCCGCACCTTTGATAATTTCGACACTTTTCAGCATATCGGGATCGATTGAAATACCGCTAGAGTTAATAAATGCGTAAGGGCCACCATCAAATGAACCTGGTTGCGATGAGCCATCCACTAAAATCTTTACGCGCTTACCTTCCATGCCACGAATGTTGATGGTTTGTGCACCTTGTCGAGAGCTCGAGTTCATCGTTACACCTGGAGTGTATTCGAAGATTTCGTTAACATTTTTTGCCATGTTCTCTTCGATTTGCTCATCGGAGATGACTGCAACAGAAGCCGCTGTATTGATAAGTGTTTGATTCGTGCGCGTCGAGGATACAACAACCTCATCAAATAGGGCATAATCTTCAGCAAAGGCTGACGTTGATGAAAGCGCTAAAACGATTGAAGCAGAGAGCAGGGATTGCTTATACATCTGATAGTTACCTTAGTTCCATAGTATTATCTTGATTTGCGAAATATAATATTGGATCTAAATGATAATTACTATTATTTGCATTTAAATAATTTTCAATTTTATCAACTAACTCATAATTAATACTCTTAAATATCTGTATTAAAAAGACTTTTACAGTTCCATTCACAGCCTGAATGCTTCTGTTTTTGTGATTCAAGTCTCATTTATAAAGTAGGAAAGCTATGCATAGTCCAATAACACTTGAAGCGTTACACATCCTAGACGCCATCGACCGACGTGGAAGTTTCGCCGCCGCGGCCAATGAAATGGACAGAGCGCCTTCATCACTCAGCTATCAAATACAGAAGCTTGAACAAGATCTAGACATCATGATTTTTGACCGCTCAGGCCACCGTGCAAATTTCACGGAAGCGGGTCAGTTGATACTTGAGCAAGGTAGAATCATTCTTGGAGCTACAGAACGTCTTGTTAACGAGGCAAGCATTCTAGCCAATGGTTGGGAGCTCGATTTGACCATCGCCTTTGATGGCATTATCCCGATTGCTAACTTTTTCCCACTGGTAGATGAACTAGGAAAAATCAGTAAAACACGCGTTCGTTTGCAAGAGGAAATCTTAGCGGGTTGTTGGGAATCTCTCACAGATGGTCGTGCTGACTTATTGATATGCCCTAAGCTCGATACAATTCCAAACGATATGAAAAGTGACGTAATTGGTAAAATGGAGATGGTGTGGGTCGCGGCATCAAGCCACTATGTTCACAATCGTTCTGGTGAATTCGATCAGAAGGCGAGAGAAAGTTACAGGGTTATTGCCATTGCAGACACCGCACGCGATCAGCCAGCACTAAGCATCAATATTCTAGAGAAACAGCCACGTTTAACCGTGACAAGCTTTCCTGCGAAAGTAGAGGCTTTGACGTCAGGACTAGGGATTGGCACTTTGCCGAATAGTGTCGCTAAACCTTTGATTGAATCGGGCGTTCTACAGCAGATCTCCGGTACCGAGCCACAGCCTATTGATATCGTAATGGCTTGGCGACGCAACAAAATGGGCGACGCTAAGTCTTGGTGTATCCAACATCTTAAAAAGACATGGGCGTTAAAGTAACGGTAACACCATATCTGCAGTACCATCTTCAAAACTGATATCTAGCTTAAAACCGAGCTTTTGAGCTAGTGTTAGCATCCCTCTATTGGTTGGCATCGTCATACCCGACATCTGTTTAGTCTGCTTCGCACGGCAGTAATCGATAACCTTGGTCATAAGAATGCGACCTAGACCAACACCTTTAAGGTCAGAACGAATCAATATTGCGAATTCGGCGTCTGTGTTCTCAGGGTTAATCAGCGCACGGGACACGCCGATGATCGCTGGAACGCCTTGTTCCTCGCGAACGACCACAAAAGCGATTTCTCTATCGAAATCAATCTGAGTGAAATTCGCCAACGCCTCATGATTGAATTCACCGACATCACTAAAGAAACGCTTATAGAGATCTTCCTTAGACACACGGTTAATGAAGTCAGCATGCAGCGGTTCATCTTCGGGAAGAATAGGGCGTAACAACACTTCGGTTCCATCTTTTAGCTGGATACGTTCTTCAAGCTCGACTGGGTAAGGGCGAATGGCCAACCTTTCTTGCGGATCCCCTTCGTAGGCTTTCAATATGATATCAGCGTCTAATATCGTGAATTTGTCTCCGTTGGCGAGTACTGGATGGATATCCAAATCATGTATTTCACGGCAATCAACGACCATCTGCGATATACGTACCAATAATTCAGAAAGGCCCTCTATATCAATCGGGTTAGGGAGTTTTTGTAGACGAATCTTGCCACTTTTTATCGCTCGAATAATCAAGTAGCGCGCCAGTGTCATGTTGAGCGGTGGAAAAGCAGCGGCGGCGTCAATCGATTCATCCCATTCCGAGCCACCTTGTCCAAGTAAAATGATAGGGCCAAAGGTTTCGTCCGTTGTGACCTTAACTCGCAGTTCTTGGCCACCCGCGAGCTTGGCCATTCCTTGAATTAACAAGCCATGGATGTGCGCTGTAGGGAAGGATAATTGAGAACGATCGAGAATTGCCTGAGCCGCATTGGCCACTTCACTGCTGTTTCGCAAATTGAGCATCACGCCTTGTACGTCTGACTTATGTGCAATATCCGGCGAACGTAATTTTACTGCGACGGGATAACCAATCGTTTCAGCGATGTGCACCGCTTCACTTGGGTCAGAAGCGATCCAAGTTGGTAACACATCGAGGTTGAAGCTCTTGAAAAACTGACTGTTTTGGTGAGTATCAAGGCTAACTGTATCTTTATCCAGTAATTGTCTTTTTATCCAACTTTTCGCATCTGCTAGATCTTCAATGTGTACTTTTTCTGCAGTAGTCGGCGTTTCCATTAACTGACGTTGGTTACGTCTGTACTCGACTAAGTGCATGAATGCGACCACTGAGCTTTCAGGGGTTCGATAGGTAGGGAAACCCGCTTCGGTAAACAGCTTTCGTGCAGGCCTTGCTGTTAGCTCACCAGACCAATTCGTCAGGATATTAAAGCGCTTGTGGCGAGGGTGCTTTTTAATCGCTTCAATAATTCGTTCTGCCGTTTTAGCGGAATGTGCAATTGCTGAAGGGCTGTGCATGATAAGAATCGCATCCGCTTCATCACCATCGAGTAATATGTTTATGGTGTCGATATAACGTTGGTCACCGGCATCACCAACAATATCGATAGGATTGCTGTGAGACCAACTCGATGGCAACACCTTGTTCAACTTATCAAGTGTCTCTTCTGAAAACTCTGCAAGCTTGCCACCGCGGTCAAATAGGGTATCCACCGCCATAATTGCAGGACCGCCACCGTTAGTAACAATAGCCAAGCGCTCGCCGCGCAATGGTACTGAATGAGTCAGTGTTTCTACCGCAGCAAACAGTTCATGTAAGTTCTTAACTCGTAGCATGCCGCTGCGTCGAATTGCAGAGTCGTAAATGATATCTAATGTGTCGGCACCGCCAGTGTGTGCCATTGCTGCGGCTCTGCCTTTCGCCGTTCGACCGCCTTTCAACACCAAAATTCGTCTGTTACGCGAAGCCGCACGCGCTGCAGAAATAAAGCGTCTCGCATCGGTAATGCTGTCTACATAAAGCAATATCGCTTCGGTGTGAGAGTCGGTGCTGAGATAATCCAATAACTCCGAGAATTCGATATCGCTACCATTGCCTATGGAGATAAACGCCGAAAAACCGATCTCTTTGTCATTAGCCCAATCGAGAATAGTGGTACACACAGCTGCCGACTGAGAAACAAAGGCGATCTTACCGGGTAATGCTGTCACTGGAGAGAATGAGGCGTTCAAATTTAACCAAGGGACAATTACCCCCAAACTATTGGAACCCAACACTCGAACGTTGTGCTTCTTGGCAATAGCTAGGCATCGTTCATCATACGTCTCGCCATTATCGCTTTCTTGCTGCATGTCTGAAGAAAGCACAATGACAGAGGCTATACCTTTCTCAGCCAGCTCTTCAAAAATGGCTACATTGCGGGTCGCATTGGTACACAAGATTGCGAGATCAGGAACAATCGGTAACGACAAAATGTTCTTGTAAGAAAGAACGCCGGCCACTGAGTCATATTTCGGCGTAACCGGCATCACCGCACCTTTAAAATCCCCATGCAACAAATTGTTCATAACGATATATCCTGCGCGCGTTTCTCGTTGAGAAGCACCAACAACAGCGATTGAACGGGGTTTAAGTAGGGGATCAAGATGATTCATAGACATATCCTAGCAATGCACGTAAGTTCATCGTAACTTACTTTGCACTTACGGGTTGATGGCAAATTCACCGAATTCAGATGAATAAGCAAACACTGCATAAAGTTTGTGAAATAGGTCACCCACTAATGGTGTATAATCTCAAAGTTAACTTGATTCTAAACCGACGTATCGGCATGATTTATAGTAATTATTATTAAGGATATAGAGCTTTCCATGAAAAAATTTGCAATTGTGACTTTGCCACTGCTCTTGGCTGCATGTGTATCTGACGACTACGTTACCAATGTCACTTCAGATAGTTATCAAGAAGAGTACAAAACGGCAAAAGTTGAAGCTCCCGTTGTATCTCAATCTGAGCAAACAAGCGTTGTTGAAGAAAATGTTGTCAACGTTATCAGAACCGAACCTGTTGAACAGAAAGTCGCTCAAACGACTAAAGCTAAGCCAGTTGCCGTAGTGACAGGCCCAACCAAGAAACAACAAGACATGAACCAACGTTTTGGTTACACAGTTCAAGTTGTTGCTGTTGGCAGCCAAAGTAAAGTCGATTCTTTCGTTAAAATGCTACCTACGACTTCTCAACCAGTTTGGGAAAACTACAAAATGGTTAACGGCACTAAGTGGTTCACGGTACTTTATGGTGACTACGCAACGCGCTTAGAAGCTAAAAAAGCAATCTCAACACTGCCGAACACTTTCCAAAACTTGAAGCCGTTCGTTAAGAGCATTGATGACATCAAGAACTCTGAATACCCAACGCTTAACAAGTTGAACTAAGTTTTGATTCATAAAGAAGGGGCAAATGCTCCTTCTTTTGTTTTAAGACTCGCTGTTTTGTTTAATAGTTAATCGCTCGATCTTTCGAACGCAATTTTAACAATCAAAACACTGTACCTATCTCGACTTTTGTTTATCATTGAAGTCAGTACTCCTAGTTTCAAGGACCGAATTTACCCATGAACACCACAAACATCCTTCTACTTTGCGGCGGTGGATCTTCAGAGCATGAAGTGTCTTTAGTTTCAGCCAATTACCTTTTTGAACAACTCAATAGCGTTGCAGATTTTAACGTTGTAAGAGTTGAAATTAAAAACGAAGGCTGGTGTCTTGATTCAGGTGAATTGGTTTATCTTGATATTAACGACCAAACCTTGCGCGGTGACAATTTAGCATCTAAAGTCGATTTCATTGTGCCTTGCATCCACGGCTTCCCAGGTGAAACTGGTGATATTCAATCACTGTTTGAAATGGCTAAAATTCCATATCTAGGCTGTGGTTCAGAAGCTAGCAATAACAGCTTTAACAAAATCACTTCAAAGCTTTGGTACGACGCACTCGGCATTCCAAATACGCCGTACCTGTTCTTATCAGACAACAATGATCAAGCTCACTCTCAAGCAATTCAAGCATTTGAAAAGTGGGGTAAAGTGTTTGTGAAAGCGGCTCGTCAAGGTTCTTCTGTAGGTTGTTACCAAGTTAACCAAGTAGAAGATTTAAGCGAGGCTATCAACAAGGCGTTCACTTTCTCGGACCAAGTATTGGTTGAGAAATCAGTGGTGCCTAGAGAGCTAGAAATTGCTGCTTATGAAATCGATGGCGAGCTACACATCAGCAAGCCGGGTGAGGTGATTGCACCGAATGGCGCATTTTACTCTTACGAAGAGAAGTACAGTGCAGACAGCCACTCGATCACTGAAGTTGAAGCAAGTAATTTAACTGACGAACAGCGTGAATTGATTGCAGACAGCGCACGAAAAGTCTTCACCCAGATGAAGCTTCGTCACTTGTCTCGTATCGACTTCTTTTTAACGCAAGACAATGAGATCTACCTGAACGAAGTCAACACCTTCCCAGGTATGACGCCAATCTCCATGTTCCCTAAAATGGTTGAGCATGACGGCCACAAATTCAGCCAGTTCTTAGAAAACTGCGTGAGAACAAGCCTTTCTTAGGTTTCTAACTCGTTTTCGTTCACTTAGAGCTGAACCAACAAGTGCCTTGAGCTTTCGCCAAGGCGCTTTTTGTTTTTAACGCTAACCGTTTTTACAAATATCGTTTTAACCATAACTTATATCAAAATAGTAATATCCAAGTAATCTGCGACCCGTCATTGCCAAGGTATTAACGCCTTAAACTTCATCTTCTCACTATCAGCCGTTCCCGTGAAACCGACATATTGAGCTGGCATTGCCGGGCTAAGCCAACGACCAAAGTCCTGAATCTCTCTCACCTTAAGACCTTGTTTCGACAACTCTTGTGCAGCACCAACACGAATCGAATTTCCAGAGAAATGGTGATTTTCTGGCAGTTGAAGTAAGTCGCTAGCTCTTCTCAATATCCTATAGATGGACGAATCATCTAAAGGCTGCAAACCAATATTTTCATGCTTGTCTATCGCACGAAATACTGGCAAGTCATCTTGTATACCAGTAAACGAAAGCCAACGTTGAAGTGCAACACTGGCTATTTGTGACAATTGATAAGCCGAATCTTTGACTGTTACTTGGTAATGATCTTCAACGTACTCAACATCACTCATCGATAACAACTTAAGCTCTGAGCGCTTTAAAGCACACTCGAACATCACGTTATAAATAGCAATGTCTCTGATCTCTTTCAGGTTTGCTTTCTCATGGGAGAGTAACGTATTCAAATCAGTGAGATGCACAGATGTCATAGCATTGGTTTGTTTAGCGTCACCGGCCATTTTAGATTGTAAGTGGAGTAGGGTAAAGCGAACTTGCCTGTGCTTGATCGGGTTAGCAAAGCTCAACACAGTATGTAACATGCTAAGCGTTGCAGTGTAACGTTTTAGCGATGCGTATTTTCTATCGTTAGACTCCGTTTCAAGAAAACGACGAACAGCGGTTATAGATGCGGGAAGTGTGTTAATACGATGTTTGGTACAGAACGCATGATAGCGATTCCAATCACTGTAAATGCCCAACAGTGAATTGCGAGAGTATTGAAATCCTGTCAACTCATCTATAATTTCTATTGTCGCGTTGCTGTTTAATTTTTCAACAAATGAATTAATTATCACAGAGTCAGTTAAAATAGGGACTTTTTTTCTCAAATTATCATACCTCGACAGGTGTTTTTACCATATTATGCTTGATATCATTATTAGTATACTTATGATTAATGCAGTGAAAACAGAAAGATGATTAATAGATATGGCTAATTCAATTTACCGAAGCGTCCATCTTCAATCGATAGATGCTAACAACACAGTTTGGCGTGCTAAGTTAAAAAACAACGTTATTCAGGGCAACCTAGCTGCCGTGAAAAAGAGTATTGATTGGTGGATTGATACCGCATCTATTATTGATCCAAAAGAGTTCACTGCATTAAATAAGTCGAGAGGAACTGGTGGCTCGACTGAAAACTTCAACGGCTACCAAATCAAGAATGACACCGGTGAGCCTAATGCGTGGTATTGCATGTTTAACGGTCGCTTAATCAAAGGCGGCAAGGTTGCAATCCAACGCCATATAGAAGCTTACTTACTCGCAAAACAAAAAGCAGAGCAACAAAAGAAGTAAATTATGAGCCTAGTATATTCAACAGAAACAGGTCGCATTAAGCCTGAAGAAGAGAAAGTCCAACGTCCTAAAGGCGATGGTATCGTTCGAATCCAAAAAGAAACCAAAGGCCGTAAAGGCAAAGGCGTTTCTGTCGTAACTGGCTTAGACCTAGATGACGCACCATTAAAACTAATGGCAGTAGAACTCAAGAAAGTTTGCGGCTGCGGTGGCTCAGTAAAAGATGGCAACATCGAAATTCAAGGTGACGCGCGCGACAAGATCAAAGCGCACCTTGAAAAGAAAGGCTACAAAGTTAAATTTGCTGGCGGTTAATCTCTAACTAATACCAGGGTTAAAATCGAAGATTATTATCACTGGTTATTAGGTATTTTATGGTAAATAGCCAGTATGGTTAAATACACAGTATAAATTAGAGAATATCGGCACAATACAAAGGCAGGGCATCACACAAAGATACCTGCCTTATAAACATCAAAATCCATTTAACATAACGTACATAATACGCACTTAGGCTA
>NZ_JBFRJM010000081.1:0-19601 GCF_041468865.1 Vibrio sp. 10N.286.52.C3
ATATCAGTTGACCACTACAATTACGAAGGTGAGCTTATAACCGTCGTTCCTTTTAGTTACGTTCGATTGTTACATACTGGATTACGTTATGCATCGCCAAATAAGTCAGGGAATATTGTCGCTTTTCTGGCAGCCTCTATTTGCTCAGGCTCATCAACTACTACGACTTTCGCTGCACCAATGCCCATAAGCAAACGTTTAAGTTCCTCTTCCTCTAACTTCGTCAGTTCAAGCATTGAGTGAACGATTAACAAAGGCTTCAATGTAAGCCCAGGTTGCTTTGCTTCCCGTAGCATCGAACCCACCAGCTCCGCGAAACTATCAGGATTATCTAAGAGTAGTTGCTTTACTGGTATCGTTGAAATTTTACTTAACTCTTCTCCTTGCCACATTAACTCGCATTGTTGTGTTGTTAGATGAATCACAGCTGGATTGGCGAGTACCTTTTTGTTGGCTAGGAGATCGATACGACAAGCAATACTAATGAGCGGAATGACCAGAACCATAGCTACTAAGCTTTTTAGGTTGTCATACAGCTCTGGTTGGTCAGTCATGAAATGCAGGTAATGTATCTCCAGAAATAAGAAAATACATACTATTGACATCGCATCATTTATCGTTCTTTTTTTAAGCATCTTGCTTTCTCCATTGATCTGACAATCGATGTCCATTGGTGGGTATTAAATTACACCGAGGTACTGGTTACCGCTAAGAAGAAGTTAATGCCGACTACTATAAACGACCAGAAAGTCATAATTCCAAAAAGGTAGCACCACAATTTGGTATGTGTTGAAAAGGTAACGTTGGCGTAGCTCGACCAAGTTGTTAATGTTGCAAAGGGCAGCACTACAAATGTTCCATAGATATTGGTTAGCTCAGATAGGTAGCCTGCCACCATCGCTATTAATGTTATGAATATAAACATTGCATTCACCCACCGTGAGGGTAAATTCGTCGTATTTTCGTGTACTTTCATACGAGCCCCGTCAGTTAATATGTGCGTTTCTATAGTGGTGAGTAACAGGTTCCTAACTGATTTTTAAGACACATGCTTATATTATTATCTATGTTCGATATCGGCTTCAGAGTGGACTTTGTATGGCCTATGGCAATCGTCGCATTCAAATTCACCACCCGCAGGATTGCCACAAAAACCATCTTGTACTTCTCCGCAGTGAGGGCAATATAGAGCGACATTCATTGTGTGCAATTCTGTCACTGTCTTCATATTATCTTCCTAAGATTAACTGTGAGTTTGTTATACATCCCAAGACTCCCAATTTAGCTTCGTATCGAGTTTCAATATTTAGACGACGCTAGAGCAGACTGAAGAACTCAAAGGTGCTCTTCTCGATCTTTACGTTTTTGTTTGTAGGCAATTGTCGCCACTGCCGCAACGAAACCCAAGGTGAGTAAGGTTTCAACGAGGCCGAAAAGTTGCCCGTTAAAGCCAGTAACTATCATTACATGCGACCCAATGGTTAGGATGCTTAACCTGAGCAACGCTTTATCAACAGGTCCCATGTAGTCAGTGAGATCGTACTTGAGTTTGCGCATTATTGGCGACTCTCCTTAACTGCTCACGGATATAGCCTTCTTGCCACTCGATATGGCAATCAGGGTTAAACTTCTCCCCTTTTCTACTTGCCATGACTCCGGCTTTGAATTCAGTCGTGTGGTTTGTGTTAACGGTGATAGTCGGTTCGCACATCTCGCAAGCTACTGCCGACAACAAATGAGTAAACATGCCTGAGTCATGTCGCTTCTCAGTGATCTCTAAGATTCTGACCAGGGCATGTAACTCGTTACAATTGAATTTGGCCATCGTTAATCGTATGACAGGGGACCATTTCTCATATTTTTCAATGAACCCCTGCTCTCCTGAAAGAAATATTTGTTGTTCACGACATTGGTAAAGCCGTTGAGCTGTAGAAACGATTTTTATTGAAGTCATATCTTTGCCTTTAACGGGAAGGTTTGAACTGCAATTCTGTTTCGTCTGACTGGTGCTTAGGTACTGTGACCTTAGATTGGAAATACTTGCCTCGCGGCAGCTGATTACCCACAGGAACGTGCGCAATCCAGTCATCGAATGCTGGTTTAGAATTCGAGGGGAGTCGTTGCCTTATAAACGGGTCTTTTAGCGTGTCTGCCATTCTTGCTCTCTACTTTGTTAAGTACTACTGAGTTCAGTATCCAACAACCCGATACAGGCATGTTCAAATAAAGAGCTTGAATTGGAGAATAGATTGCGTATCACAAACGCGGTGGGTAGAAATTAGCAGGCGATTCTAGGTAAGTCGCTCCATTTAGTGGTGTATTGCGGAGACAGCATTTCGCGGCGCATACCCCAAGACTGTCTTGTAGGTGTTCCTTGCGCAGCCAGAAAGATAGTGTCCATTCCATACTTTGCGTTTATCTGATCAAACGAAGCCATTAACTTTGCATTATTGGGTTGTGGGTTAAATAGGTCAGCTTGCTCATGTCTTCCGTCAACGAGGTCAATCAGCCCAACACCGACTTTGTAGTACTGAACACCTTCTTTGTAGAGTGTTTTGGCCAGAGCACAGGCCGCACTGGTTAAGGTATCCACATCAGCTGTCGCGTACTCAAATTTGTGAATCGCTTTGAAACTAACCGGCTTTTCGTCAAAAGGTGAATTTCCTGCAAAGCAAACCAACACTTTACAAAGTGACTGTTGAGCACGGATCTTTCGCGAGGCAATGCCCACATGCAGACTGATAGCTTGTCTAAGCTCATCGAATTCCGTTATGCGCTTACCCAGACTGCGGGTAGAAAAAACTTGTTGTTTGTCTGCTCTTGCTATGTCGAATGGAATACACTTTTCACCATTGAGCTCCCGTATCGTTCGCTCAACACCGACATCGAATTCTTTTCTCGCTTTTGAAGGTGAAAAATTTGCTAGTTGCGCTGCGGTAGTGATCCCCATAAATTGCAATGCTTTCGTTCGCTTGCGACCAATCCCCCAAACTGAACCCACATCAATAGCCTGGAGAACACGTTGGGTTTCTTTCACTGAATCTAAAACACATACCCCCTGATAACCAGGGAGTTTTTTCGCTGCGTGGTTGGCTAATTTTGAGAGGGTGAGCGTCGGGCCGGTTCCCACACAGACCGGGATCCGACACTCTTTCCATATTGCTTTTCGAATTGCGGCCCCATGCTCTCGTAAACAAGGAATGTTTATGCACTTGTCCAGATTTAGGAAGCTTTCATCGATTGAATAGATCAGTTGTTCAGGTCCAAAACGTGCAATCACTTGCATCATCCGCAAGCTCAAACTGGAGTACAGTTCATAGTTAGATGAGAAGACTGTAACGCCATGTTGCTCACATAATGCCTTGATTTTAAAGTAAGGTTCGAACTTTGGAATGTTCAACGCCTTCGCTTGATTGTTTACCGCAACGGCACAACCATCATTGTTACTGACGGTGATAACCGGCTTTCCACGTAAATCAGGTCTGAAGACTTGATGACACGAATTGTAGAATGAATTGCCATCTATTAATGAATACATGCTTAACCCGAAAACATAGTTGATACACGGTGGAGTCTGATGGAACTCGCTAATACCCCTTCTATTGCGAAGGAGTCTTGTTCATCAATTCTTACCGGCTTCATTGATTCATTCGCACTCAGCAAGCGACGTCCTTTGATATCTAGAATTTTACAAACCAGTTCACCGTTTAGATTGGCAATGATAATATCGTGGTCTTTCGCAGTAAGGGCTCGATCTACAATCAATACATCACCTGAAAAAATCCCAACTCCTTGCATGCTATCTCCCTGTGCTAGCGCTAAAAAAGTTGATGACGGGTGTTCCACCAGCAATTCATCAAGGCTCAATTCCAGTTGTTTATATTCTGCAGCTGGGGACTCAAAACCCACCACGCCTGCACTCACTGGATAAGTTAATATATTCATAATTTATACTGGTTATTTATACAGTGCAATTCTAGCCCCGAATCTAGATAAAAGGCAAGAGAATGTCTCAGTAGGTAACTAGCGCTATAGAATTTAAGGTGAGACAGAGGTTGAGAGGGCGACATTATGAACAAGAGCCATGTATACGATAACATAATATGATATCGTGTATATTTAGGTTTCACCTAAACGATGTTAAGTTGTTTAAATCAAAGGGAAAGTTAAGAGGTCACTATGCCATTAGTAAGGTTTGCAATATTAGTTGTTGTACTATTTTTCGCTTGGTTAGCTTTAGTCCACATTTTCAATGACTATGGTGCTGGCGTAGGTCTAGTCTGTTTGGGGTTGTTTGTTTTTGTGGGTCGGAAGTTATCAAAGAGAACGCTGGCAAAACTTCAGTCTCGCCAGCAATAAATCGTTTACTCGCACACAACACCATCCCCGTCTCGGTCAGACATGAATGCGTATGCCGGGTCATGAGCCGTTACTGGTGCAATCTTATGATTTCGAGCTTCGGCACAAGTGATACGTCCGTTGTTGTTGTCATCATACAAGGACAACGCATGCCCCGTAGATTGGGTGACGTATTTAGTTGGAGCGCTTCCAGCAGGTGCATAGAACACCATTTCAAAAGACGGGCAATTATTGATAACACTCTCCAACGTGTTCGCTTCGACTGGATTTACACTAAGGCCATACTTAGTTTTTATCTCAATGACACGCAACGCGAACCAACATTGGTTTCTTGGCGGCAACCACTCGCCAGCGTCCAAGCCACATTTTCCAGTAGAACTACAACGGTTCACAGCTGGGGATGCTAGGGTCAAGTTCAATAGATCTGTTGCAAATGCTTTTCTTGTTTCAGGGCTTGCCGCACAGAGTCCACTGTCATGCCCTTCACTGGCTGCAATGATGTGTTCGATGTCTGTCTCTGAAGTTGATTGGTAGTAGGTGCCAGTATAAGGGCCATAAATCTGACCTCCCATACTATCGACTATCGCTGACTCTACTGAAGCGGGATATGGGTATTGGCTTTTCTTATCGTATGGTGAACATCGATGCTCTTCCTTAACTACCAACCCACGCCACATTTCATTTCCCAGTGATGAAAACGAAGCAAGTAAAACAACCAAATACATTGAACTGCGAATAATCCCCATCATAACGTTCTCTATTTATTTACGTTACATTGTCACTAAGACCAGCAGCCCGATAGAATCTGGGACCACAAACGCTGCCCCTTTTTAAGTCCACGTATATCCACGAATTTTACGGTGACTGGCTTACCTACTAAATCAGTCTCATACTTTTTTCCGGTTATTATGTTATATAAGTTTCCAGATGCATTGGCTAGAGGTATACCCAACTCTTTTGATAAACTTGCAGCAGTGTAATGCACTCCCGACTCCAACATATATGCGGCCATCTCTTGAGTGCTCATCTTGTTGTGAACCTTACTTGGTGTTGTTGTATTCATGGCCATTACACCTCTGTATAGTTACCGGAATCATACTCACGCATAATGGCAGTCTCGGTGAATTCAAGCACTTGTACTTCGCCATCTATCCCACGCGTTTTATCGGAAAATCGCACACGAAGTGTTACTTCAGTATCATCGATAATAGTCGCATGAATTCTTTGTCCATCAGGTGCATAACCTCTACCAGTATTAAATGTCAGTTCGCCTTGCTTCGTTTGCATATCTCAGTTCCTTCAATTGGCTTTGGATTAGATATACAACATCGATGTGTTCTATTAAGCACATTGTCATCACAAGGTTGTGGTTCAACCGGTATTGTGTGTTGCTGTTAGTAGCGGAATATTAGATATTACTAAGGCTATCTATTGTTATATCGAAATTTCAGGAAGTTAACAGATGTCTAAGCAGCTCAAACCTGGTGGTCTTCAATACGTGTCTCGTGTCCTAGCAAACAAATATGATGTTTCCCTGTCCACATTCGTACTGATTGATGCCACTCGAAATGGCAATATTATGACCGAGATAGCAGAGCTCTACGGGGTCAATAGAGATGGTAAGGATTCGTATCAATTTCTCAGTGACTTGGTTAAACATGCCAACAAGAAATCCTCTCTTCCAATTTTCAACGTCACGAATATGACGAGATATGACTTAATAGCAATGGGAATTGATCCCGTTTCAGGAAGACGTCCTCGTTGGCTGTCATTGACCAGCTACGGTATGACGATTCTCAAAGACTTCGACAAATTGATGTATGAATAAGGATCTAACAATGAGAGCCTTTTAATACACGCTATTTAATCAGGACCGACTCTCGCTTTATCGGCTTTTCATTGAAGCGAATTTTTACGATGTGGTTATTCTCAAACCTCTGCTTACCTATAAGATCACGATACTGTTGATAGGATTTTCCCTTGAGGCCACAGTGATTGACGTAGATAGCTACTTTATACACGGTGAAGTCGAGCCAATTTTTACGTTTCTTGTTCACATCGATGACTGCATCACTTAACGTTATTTTTAGTAGCTCCCATAACTTCCCACTAATTACGTGTGTGTTGACGCTGAGTGAGTAAAATCCACTACCATTCAATGCGCTAGTAAACATCGTCATTTCTCTGATCAGTTGGTCTTTTTTGCCTTTTATTGGTTTGTAAGGGTCTGCCAAATGGAGGGTTATATCTGATGCATGTTTCCAACGATTAGTGATCGGATACCACTCCAGCATCAATATCTCGGTGCTACCGAATACTAATTTTATCGGTGTCATTATCACCCAAGTCATGAACGCTACCAATAGGACAAGAGCATAGTTCCAGCCCGATAATAAGCAAGGCCATAGATTCTCTAAGGCCAGGTTCTCGCTATAATTTTTATTGATAAAGGTGTCGTTCCAATTGAATGAATCAAGTGCAAACAAGAGTAGATAAAAAACAGAGAACTTCGTCATAAGTTTGGCCGTCTTACAGAAACGGTGCCAATATTCGGAATGAAACATAGAGAGGTTCATGTGCGTCGGATCATCGAGCACTATCTTTTCATAGGCGATGTTTCTAATGGCTTTCGCCTGTACGAGTGAGACGCCCATTGCGACTATGAACACATAATCACCAAAATAACAGCTGAGTAAGATACACAGAGTCGGAATGATGTATTTCAGGGTTTGAATAACTACCGTGATGACGTTCATTACGTAAATCAGTTAAGAGCGTGAAAGTTGGTTTTAACATAAGAATGTATTCCTTTTGATTTAAACCTACTTAATTTTTCCGAGATCGCAAAATTTTTTTTTCATATCCTGTAGGAGAGGAATAAAGTTTCATACTAAGCAGTCAAGTAACCCTGTTTGTACCGTTCTAAATGATACTCACCCAGAAATAAAGATTCATACTAATTCCTACTACAAAGTCTGAGTCACGCTACAACTGAGTAATAAAGTATCATACTGGTTGTCTTGGGCATCCACAGATTGATCGGCCCCATTCAAACACGTTTCTGGACAGAAATCATTTATGAATAACAAAACCATCTAAATACTTTATGTTTGAATTTGGCATTTTCATGCACATTAAAAAGGCTATTTAGTGCATCTAAATAGCCTCCGTAGTCTTTTAGTTCAGGAATGATCGTCCATATAAACCACTTTCTGCTGCTTTACCTGCAATGATTTCGTAGCCAATACCAGAAGCTACGCCCATCAAATCAGCCGCATCTTTCTTGTCTCTTACGTTCTGAGAATCAATCATGTGCTCGCCCTTCACTTCAACCATCACATAAGAACCATCTTGCTTCTTAATCAAAAAGTCTGGGTAGTAGCTGCGAACGCGCTGCGTTTCGCTATCCACATAATGAATCACAAAGTCGCTCTGGCCGTGCGTTAGCATACCGGTAAACCAAATCTTATCGACTTTATCTTCATGCAACATGCTCCAGAAGAAATCTCTCTCAGGGTTAGAATCGAAACAGTAGTTGTCAAGATGGAAACTTTTACCAACATTAGGGTTTGATTCGCTACTCGATTTGCTAATGATCTTGTCCTTCGCGACCGTTACAGGATAATAGCCCACATCAATAGGTGGTTCGTTTACCAGGTCTACTTCGAACTCTTCGGTAATGCTCTCAGCTTCGATATCATAAATAGCTTTAAACAAGCGTGGGATGACCTCGTCGTAAAGCACCTCGTTGAACTCGTTAACCATCTTCAAGATGCTTTCGAAGCCCTCAGCGGTTCCCCCGACTATTTTCTCAACCTCTAAGCATGGCTTGTTCAGGTAACGCGCAATATCAGCAACCAGTGTTAGCTTCGAAAAAGTGCGCTGATCTTTAATATGTGAAATATCGTTGTGCACTCGAGATTTCGCAGAACCAAGGTCATCTGGCATCAACATGCCGTCTTGAGTTGAGTGGATAAGGCGATATTTATCGACATTCACATCTTTAAGGCCAAGATCATACCCTTTGTCTAAGTCTTCTTTCTCAATCAACTTGAACTGACGTCGTACGCGCTTAATAGGAATTTTGATGCTTGGTTGCTCAACTCTAACCTGGACCGTAACTTTGTTCGGATCGGGGTCTTTCATCTCTTCAGCTGAGATACGGAAGTTCGCTTGAAGCTCTTTATCTAGAAGCTTCATGTTCTCATCGGTCAAGAAAACTTGGCCCGTATGTTGGCGATCACCGATAGCGCGCAAACAACGCATAGTCGCTTGGAGTATGAACACTTTTGATTTCGGTTCTCGGAACATTGCAACAGAAAATAGCGAACGACAGTTCCAACCTTCGCGACCTTTGTTTACCAATAAGATGAACTGCTTTTCCGATCTCGGTGTGTCTAGGCGATTGAATTCGCGAATGTCATCATCGGTCGTGAGTTTCTTATCACCAACGTTAACCAAAATACGATCTGTTGAGATGCCTCGTTCAGCTAAAATTTCTTCGACAGCAGGGCGAACAACATCGTTTATCTCTTCGATCGTCGTCCCAAAAATAGCCATTTTAGGTAGCATATTTTCTGGGCGACCAACTTCTTCTGCGCCTTCTAAGAATTTATCGATGGCTATTTCAAGGAATTGCTTCTGACGAGTTTGGGTAAAGCTGTGAAGCTTTACTTGCTTCAGATAATTGTTGTCGATTGCTTTGCGAAGGCCATACGCGTAAACCACCTCTGGAAGCACATCCTTACCAACATAGGGCGTACCTGTGTAGTTATAACACCCTACAACTCGAGTCCCAGCCGCTTTTAGATTTATGGCCAGCTCATCGATAGTTTTACGCAAAGAGTTCGCTGAGGTGTCGTTTTTTACACCCATATCTTTAGCGAGTTTAGTTCCGAACGCGTGGTGCGCTTCGTCAACAAAAATACCTAGCTGAGGAAGACGTTTTATTTTCTCAAATCGTTGGTTGGTGACAAGATCTGCTTCATCTTCTGGTGCAACATTCATCGTTTCAGAATCAAGTTCGAGGACATCCATCATGTCATCAACAACGTTGCCCATTCCTTGGTAGGCCTCTTTGCCTGAACTAAACAACTTATCCGCTGTTGATTTTCCTTTATTATCGCGACGTAAGATGATTTTCTGGCTGTTCGATACGATGATGTTGAACTTAGAGCCATCTAGAGTGTTAAGTGAAACACCGGCATCTTCTAAGTAATGAAACTTAAACTCTGCGACGATCGGCATGTATTCGGGCGGCACGACTTTGGTGTGGTCGAAAGACTCTATCTCACGCAAAGACTGCAGTACTGTCTTATCTGGGGCAAAAATAAGCGCATTCTGAATAAATCGAGGGTCATCTTTGCTTTTTTTGTTGCCAGCTAAAAAGTCATAGAAAATACAAGTGGCCATCAATATGGTTTTACCGGTACCCATCGTCAGAGCGAAGATGTAGTTCGGGTAAAGGCGGCCACCGTTGCTGGCCTTCATCTTCTTGAAGATACCTTTGTAATCCTTCGCAGACATATCCCAGAACATATCCCCTTGCATCAGTTGGCCATCGACCGCGCTAATACCTGAGATACGTTCTTCGAAGCGGCCTTTGTTGCCATACCAATCTTCAAATAGTTGGTAAACGGGTTTGTTGTCCAAGAACTCTTTTAAGAAGACGTAAATTTCTAGCGCTTCGAACTGCGGCGTGCGCAAAAAGCTTCCCGGACGAGAAGGGTCGTTAAAATCGAGAAACGCCTTACTCAAGCGAGAATAATGCTTACGAACCGTACCTCGATGAATCTTATAGAACTCATGCAGGTGCACGTAAAATGCATTGTTAAGTTCGAAGTTCTCTTGGGCATTTTTAACCATGTGCAATCACCTCTTCATAAGATTCAGAGAGTAAATCTGTAATCTTAATCTTGATGTTATTTGCACCCTCTGGGATCTCGTATTCGCCAGCAACGAATTTATCTTTTGCAGGGATATCGATAACGATAGGCTCCATCACAGCACCATCGAAGTTCCAGTCGATCATGATAGATTCCACCATTTCTCGCCACTCAGTTACGTCGTCTTTTTGTTGGCTGAGCTTTTGTAATAGGTTACGAGGGTAGAAGGCTTCGATGACTAACTTACCATCCTTAATTTTAATAGACGCTTCAGAGTCATACTTAAAGGTAAGGTCAGATTTATCGCGCAGAATATCGACTACTTCAACCTTCATCTTATATCCGGATTCATTCTCAAGAATCGCGCCTAGCCCCGGCTCATGTCCCATACAAACCAGCATGATGTCTTCTACCGGTTTATTAGGATTTGCCTCTTTACGCTCCTCGAATTGCTTATAAGGGAAGCCTTGAATCAGATCATTCAAATCTTCTTTGGTTGCAATACGGTTGACTGGCATAATTTTCACTTTGGCGCCGTCTTTTTCGCCATCGTAGATGGTATTAGAGCCAAGCGGTTGGATTTCTAACGCTTCGATTAGAAGGTCTTTTGCCTCTACTGGATTACGGAAAATTTCGTAATTGTTAACGTTATAAACTTCAAAATTAGCCTGATCATTCCCTAAACGTTTAGTCGTGGTTTGAATAGAGCCTAGATTAATATCTGCACCAATAAACTTTCTATTAAGTTTATTTGCTACTAGCTGTGTTGTACCAGAGCCCATAAAGCAGTCAAATATCAAATCACCCTCACCACTTCCGATTTGAATTATTTTTTCAAGAATAGACACTGGTTTCTGAGTCGGATAGCCTGTTTTCTCTGATGGCGGTAATTGCTTAGCATCAAGCCAAATCGTACCTATGCGTGCTCCTTTAGAGTCCTTAAGATACTTCTTATATGACCATACTCCTGTGTCACTTTTAATAATAAAGCCTTTAGAGTCCATTTCGTCCATATTCTCTGGAGTAAATCGCCAATGGTTGCCAGCAAGAGGTAACATTCCTCTCCACTCTCCACCAGTGCTACCATTACGAATTCCAGGAGCATGCAATGGTAATATACGATAACTTTCCCCATCTGAGTCTTTGTATCTATACGCTGATTGGATATATTCGTCCCTTAACTCTTCAAAAATTTCGTTAAAACAATATTCGGAATTTTTTGAATACAAAAAAATCGTATCATGTACATTACTTAATGAGGATGATGTGAAGTTTTTTGAGTTACATTTTTGCCAGATAATTTCATTGACGAAATTATTTTGACCAAAAACCTCTTCAAGAATACAACGTAGGTAGTGACTTTTATGCCAATCACAATGAAGAAAAATAACCCCCTTTTCAGAAAGCAGTTCACGGAGAAGAATTACCCTTTCATAGATAAACTGTAAGTACTCATCATTTGACCAAATATCCGTATATTGCTTCTCTTCAAAAGAGTTTGAATCTCCTGATAGTTGCTTATTTTTGAGTTTTACAACCTTTTTATAATCAGCTTTTGAATCAAATGGAGGATCAATATAGATAAGATCCACTTTACCACGAAACTCTTTTAGCAAGTGGCTCATTACTTGAAGGTTATCGCCCCAGAAAATTTTGTTGATCCAACCGTTATCATCTTCTTGGCCGTACACTTCTTTTAGTTGTGCTGGAAAATATTGGGTAGAGCGAAAAGGACGCTTACCTTTCCAGTTAAGCATCGGGTAGCCCTTAATTGGCTCGAATTCATAGCTTTCTACGTTGGTCTGGTCGTTAGACATAGTCTTATTCTCTTTATTCTTTGATGTCACTTAGCCTTCGCTAAGCACAAAATTTCCAATTTTTTCGGTCACAATAACCACGCGCACTGCAGTCAACACATGTCTTGTCTGGTCGAGCCTTGAGCGAAAAATCTTTGTTTTCTATTCTGTCGACAATACTATCAAACTGTTCAATGGTTTGGCCGATTACCGCCGTATTTTTGTTGAAGCTGATGGTCGGTAAGCCTACGGACTCCCCCGTAAAATAAAGATGCATTTTACTCACCTTATAACCGGTGTTTTCCTCGACCAAATGCGCGTATACCTCAAGCTGACGCTGATGGTGCAAAATGCGGTCTCGGTCTTTCTCCATGTTTGGCTTACGCTCAGACTTAAAGTCGATGATCTCGACCGTATCGCCTTCTCCTTTGATAAGGTCAACACTGCCGGTAAGTACATAGCGATCTTTAACCAAGGATATATCCACTTCCGTCTCTTTGATATCATCCCAATTACTGCCTTTGCGGTCCACGTAACGCATCACATGTTGCAGCGCCGCACCAAGGGTTGAATCACCTAAGTACATTCGCTCACGGTTAGCCAGGTTTTGGTAGTTATCTTGGAGCCATTCCGCAATATTATCTTTGGTTATCTTATCTTCTTCCCCGCGAAGCGCAGCTTTGTGCACGTCTTCCAAGGTTTCGTGGATCAAGGTACCGAATAGCATTGGGCTTGCTTTAACCGGCTGAAATTCAAGTTCCTTGAACAAGCGATATTGCTCTGCGCAAGTCTCAAACAAAGTAATGTGCGATGTAAATGCGTATTCGTGTTTGATGTTTACGTCTTTAACTTGCTCAAACTCAATAGAAGCAAGTTTGTGCTTCACATCTCGCCAATAGGGGAGCTTTGAAGTGTAATCCGTAAAGTACTTTGATGGCGTTTTCCCATGACCAGATTTCTCCTGGCCAGTGAGAACAAGCAGGTTCTGAGGGCGAGAGAAAGCCGTATAAAAAAGGCGCCAGAAGTCAAAGTGCTTGGTATCTTCTAACGGCTCAAACGGAGGTTTGGCCATGTATTGGTGTTCGATGATTTCGTCTAAGTCAGTGTATTGTTTCTTGGGTACTGCTTCGAGCGAACCGACGAATACAATAGGAAACTCCAACCCTTTCGATTGGTGAATGGTCAAGAACGAAACACAACCAGACGGTGCGTATTCAGACATATCCTCATACTCATCGATTCCACCTTCGAAGAGAAACTTCAAAAAGTTATCAAACAGAGACGTTAGGTTTCGCAATAAGTACTTTGGACTTAAGACGCTGATATGGTGTAAGTATTCGAATTTCCCAAGCATTCTGCTCATCTGAGCTAGGTTACGCTGTGCACGTTCGTACCCATTCTCTTGCTCTAAGAAATGCGAAAACAATGGAAACTGAAGCAGCTCATAAAACAACCCAAGGAAAGCCGATTCTGCGTTCTTTGTCATGTTATGATGCGCTGCAGCTTTGCGCTTACACCACATAAGTAAATCTGATTGTTCCGGTTGGCGCAGTTTTTCAATAAAAGGTGCGATGCATTGTTGTTCGTAGTAATCCCAGATTGGTAGCCGTTTGCCTTCTTGGATTTTTTTCTTACGATCTAACATCACCATAGGAAATACCATGTGTAATGCACCAATTAAATGACGAATTTCTTCTCGCTCAAAAAACAAATTTGCGCGTGGTGAGTATACAGGAATACCTTTTTCTTCAAGAGATTGCGCAAGCGCTCTTACCTTATCCGCTTTTACGGAGCGGAATAAAAACGCTGCTTGGTTCCAATCGGTAAGCTTGCCTTCATTTTTTAGGTGCATGAGCATCTGATAAACATCTTCATGCCAATCATCACCTTCTGGAGTAATAGCACTAACAACCGTCGGCCCTGCATCAAACCCATCATCACGCGCTTCAATGGTTTTACTGTAGCGATAGTTTACTCCGCCACGTAACCAAGGCTTATCACCCATATAGGTATCATAAAAACCTACGATGTCAGGATGAGAGCGGTAGTTGATGGATAGCTTAACTTGCGCACATTCTCCTGGCTCAAACTTAGATGGAAACTCCAAGATGTTACGAACGCTCGCCCCTCGGAAACGATAGAGTGCTTGGTCATCATCACCAACCACACATAAATTACGCTTTGCTCCCATCAAAAGCTGTAAAAGTTGCTCCTGAATGGTATTGGTGTCTTGGTATTCGTCGACCATCAAGTAGGTGATCTTTGTTGTAAGCTCCTCAAGTACTTGAGGGTACTGTTGCAGCAACACCAAAGTCTCAAGCTGGATGCATGAGAAATCGAGAGAATTGTGTTTCTTCAAGAGTTCTTGATAGGTGGTGTAGGCTTCGCCCAAAGCTGAAATCGCTACATCATCTGAGTGAGTCAGTTGTTCGATATCAAGAACTTCTTCTGAGGCTTTATTAAGCCAGCCCAATAAGTTCTCAGATTTAGCCCAAGCCGGAATTTTACTCTCACCTTGAATGAATTCAATGCCTTCTATTTCGCTGAATTCAAGCAAATTTTGGTAAAGGAAGTACTGTTGGTCGAATTGGTCCATGAGCACAAAGCTGCGTTTGAGGCGGGTAAACTCGCGGTACTCTTCCAGAATACGAAGACATATAGAGTGAAACGTACCTAAGTACATTTCGTTGACGTTGAAATGCGAACTTCGCTCTAAGAGCCGATTCGAAATTCGAGTCTTCAACTCTTGCGCAGCTTTTTCAGTGAACGTTACGACTAAGAGCTGTTCAGGCTTTGCACCATGTACATCAATCAAATTCATGATGCGCTCTACCAGTGTATAGGTTTTACCTGACCCCGGGCCCGCGATGATCAGCAGAGGGCCTTGATGGTGTTGAATTGCTTTTTTCTGTGAGGGGTTCGATGTTGTCACCGGACTTCCTTACCATATGCAAATAATAGTTAATCAACCATTTTATAGCATTAGCGGTATAAGTAATATCGGTGAGGCATGCTTTTGCATAAAAATGCATCTTAATATTTTCAATATAGAGCAGTTCGAAGCTAATAATGGGGCAGAACCTTCTTAGAGTAATCACTTAAATTTAAAAATTGCGGATGACTTTTGGTATTTGAAAGTCGCTTAGTGGACTGTCTAGCCCTGATGGTGTAGTTCAATAACGGTTGAACCTCCATGAGCGTACAGATACCTTTATACAAAAGGACAACACGCAACAAATTATGAAATGAAACTGGTATAGTATCCCTATTATATTAGTCGGGATAACTTGATGTTTAAGAACATAAAATCAATAAAGAACTTCGGTATCTTCAAAGACACCAAAATGAATGCTGGTCAGCCATTCCTACAATTTAATCTGATATATGGCTTTAACTATTCAGGAAAGACTACTCTTTCACGTATCTTCAGAGCTATGCAGCAAGGACTCGTTCATGAAGACTTTACTACTGCGAGTTTTGTGGTTGATCGTTATGAAGGAGAGGCGGTATCAAGTGCTACGTTAACGCCTATAGCCAACCTTCGTGTCTTCAATTCTGATTACATCAAAGACAACGTTAATTTTGTAGATTCGAGCGTGAACCCAGTGCTCATAGTTGGTGAACGTAATATTGAATTAGAAGATGAACTTAAACATCTTGAAGAAACACTAATCCCAGCGGAACAAGGAACGTGGGAATCACTAAAAGATTTGGCTGAAAGCAAAGAGAAAGAAAAAAATAAACGCCTTCAAGATGTTGCTAAGTTGGTTAACACCTTAAGCATTCTCGGTAACTCTAAATTTGACATCCGTGGTGTAAGGACACTATTACCTCAGGTTTCATCTCAAGATCTGAAAACTGATAAAGAACGGTTACAACTCGAAGAAACTGCCCGTTCACAAAAATCAGAACCCGTAAGTAATGCGTTCATTAAAGTACCAAACACAGCAGCCTTACTAGACCAAATTCAGACAATTCTGGCTGAGTCTGTTACCCGAACAACCATAGAAGAGTTAGAAGCCAATGTTGGACTCCGTCAGTGGGTCGAAGACGGTATCAAGCATCACGGTAAAGCAAAAACTTGTCAATTCTGTAAAAGCCCATTGGAACAAGTGAGGCTAGATGAGCTAAATGCTTATTTTTCAGATTCTTACAAAGCACTTTCTCAAAAAATCAGTGCTGCGATCAAACAAGTAGGAAGCATAAAGTTGGGGCATTCTGTCCCAAAAGCTACAAGTTTATACCCTGATCTAATTACCAACTTCGAACAATTGGTAGAACAGATCCCTGTACTAGAAGAACAGGTTGAACGGCTAAAAAATCGTCTGCTAGAGGTGTTAGAAGATAAGCGCAGCCGTATGGAAGAAGTTGTTCCATTTTTGCAATCGGATTACCAAATGCCTATCGCTTCTAAACTACTTGAGCAATTCAATATTCCAATAGGTGAACACAACAGACGATCAAGAGAACACAATAAAGAACAAACAGTAGCCCGTGATGCAATAAAACGGCACTTTGTTTACGTAGAAACCATGGAATATGACCAAATTAAAGCTTACGAAACGGTTGTTGAACTACAACAAAAACAAGGCGAATCAGAGGGTAATTTACTACGGCTAAAAGGTCGTGTAATGGAAATCAAAGCAGCCCTTCGGAATGTTAAACAAGGTGCTGACAACCTGAACGATAACCTTAGCCTTTATTTTGGTAAAACAGATATCGAGATTCAACCTGTTGGTGAAACTTACCAGTTCATGCGTGAAGGAAGACCAGCAAAACATCTATCTGATGGTGAACGTACAGCAATTGCCTTTGCCTATTTCATTACTGAACTAGAAGATGAATCCTTGAAGGACGCGAAGCCAATTGTGTACTTAGATGACCCGATATGTAGTTTAGATTCGAACCATATCTACAATGTTCTTGGTATTATCAAAGACAAGTTGAACCATGACAAAGTTGAGCAGTTGTTCATATCAACGCATAATTTTGAGTTTTTCAATTTGGTGAAGACATGGTTTGATTATTATAAACTAGTAAAACGTGACGGTGATGTAGTTAAACCTAAACGTGCTGAGTTCTATTTGGTAAATCGTAAGCAAAATGCTTCAACCGTGGAACAGTTACCTAAAAATCTAAAAGACCACAAATCTGAATATGCTTACTTGATAGCCAAAATCAAAGAAGCAGTAAGGAACCCTGAGCAATTTGATGCTGTAGCAGTTCAAGCATACGTACGAAAGATATTAGAAGTTTATTTTACGTTCAGGTTCAATAAACCATTCCGAGCTAATAACAACAGTTTTTTAGAGAAGCATTTATTAAATGGTATAGATAATTCTTCAGCTAAGGCGACAACACTCTATGAGTTCATAAACGAAAGAAGTCATGCACAATCTATATCCTTTGGTGTTGAACTACCAGATGCCCTACAAGCACAATTACAAGGGGTTTGGGATATCATTGATGAAGCAATTCGCACAAATGACCATCCACATTATGAAGCTTACTACGTTTAGTTATTATCCTTATGATGAACCAATATTTGACAAAGTACGACAGTATTATAGACAAGGCGATAGCTAAACGTGGTCAACCTGAGAGATATAATAGCCAACGAATCAGTGGGTATATACAGCATCACATCATTCCACAGTATATGGGTGGTAGTGATGATGGTAGTAACATTGTATACCTGACCAATCAAGAGCACTGTGAGGCTCATGGCCTGTTTGCAAAAGCTAATCCGAGCGACAACCAAGCCTACTTTGCTTGGTGGCGTATGGTGAATGTGGACGGAGTAATAGTATCTCCACAAGATTACGGTAAAGCACGAAATGAAAGTATTAGACGAAGATTACTCTTAACCGAGGAGCAAGCTAAAAAGGCTGACGATATGTATTGCCAAGGGATGACTGGTCGAGAAATAGCTGCGGCATTTGGATGTAATGAACAGGCTGCACGTAACGCTATGCAATTTTATTGCAATACGCAGTTCAAAGGAGTGGGTAAAGCAAACGCTAGACTAGATGAGGTTGAGAGCACCATTGCTATTACTGAATATCAAAAAGGCAAGACCTTAAAGCAGATTAGCGAAAAACTTGGATGTAGTGCAACGGCAGTACAGTATGCATTGGAGCAGGCGGGAATTACTCGAAGGAAAGGTGGTAGAAGTGGTATCCCTCATACAGATACAGCCAAAAAGAAAATTGCAGCAGCCAATCTTGGTAAGTCTTTCACAAATATAACTAGAGAATTGATGTCAGAAAACTCACATATGAAAGGTAGGCTACCATGGGAAAATCCTAGTACAACTAACAACCCTATGGCAATGCGTGTATGGAAGCAGTTAGAGAGTATTTATAGATTATGGCTTTCACTCGGACGATGCGGTGCCGTCAAGCTACACAAAGCAGCCAATGCTGAGTTTGGAATAACTTGCTCAATACGTCCATTTAACACAGCTATTTCTATCTTCAAGGACAAAGACAAATTGGATGCTATCATCACCGAACAACAATCCATCGGGTGGTGGTCTAAACCACCATCAATTGGATAAGATTTTTTAGGGCAAATACGCATTAACAGCTTGTTAATGAGTGTTTACTCTGACTGATAATGGGGCATTTTCGATTTAGAAATGGCAGCGTATCGACTGTGATCACCAAGCGATTCTGTCGTACCTTAACTACCAAACGACTTTGTCGTTAGCCTAATTACCGAGGGAAATTGACGGTCCTACTTTTTACGTAATCCTTTGACTATCACTGTGAATTAGTCAAAGGGTGTATAGGATGATCGTTATGGATGCTAAATCCCAGCTTACCGTGGATGTCATTGCTAAAGTGGCACTTAACAAAATCTCTATTCTCAATGCCTCGAAACTGCTCAATAAATCCCCCCGAACCATTGAACGTTACCTCAGGCGATACCGTACCGATGGTATTCGTTTCGTTGTTCATGGCAACACAGGAAGAGCACCCGCTAATAAAATCCCCGTGACCTTAAAGAAGCAAGTTCAAGATCTGATAAAAGCCAAGTATTACGACTTTAACATGCTTCATTTGGCAGACATGCTGGAAGTGTTTGAAGGCATCAAAGTAAAGCGAGAGACACTTCGTACCTGGGCGCACGAAATCCATCATGTAAAACGAGCTAAACATCGCCGCTCCAAAGTAAGAAGACGACGAGAGCGCATGGAGGCAGAAGGCTTAATGTTGCAAATGGACGGCAGCCCCCACCTTTGGTTCGGGGACAAAAAGTCCTGCCTTATCGCTATGATTGATGACGCAACCAGTGACGTTCATGCAGAGTTCTTTCCTTCAGAAACTACGGAAGGCTGCCTTAAAGTAATGAAGGCTTATATCGAAAAAAAGGGGCTTTTTAAGACGCTTTATGTCGATAGAGCGGGTATCTTTGGTGGACCAAAACGCTGCCACTTCTCTCAGATGCAACGAGCCTGCGAAGAGCTTGGTATAGAAATTATTTTTGCCAACTCCCCCCAAGGAAAAGGTCGTATCGAACGTGCCTTCGATACGTTCCGGTGTTTTTCAAGGTAGTT
>NZ_JBFRJM010000082.1:0-13310 GCF_041468865.1 Vibrio sp. 10N.286.52.C3
ACATTTCAGGACGGGACAACTGGTATCAAAAAGCCCAAAGCTATTAACTTTGGGCTTTTCCGTATCTGGTAACCAGCATTTTATAATGAATTTTTAAAAAGAGAATGCTTGGTGATAGAGAACTGATTGGTTGATTAATGCATGCCTGAGCGCATTTTGTCGGCGAGCGCAAAGAAGACAAAAATGACGAAGCATACTAGAGCAACACACAGTGAAGCTATGATTGTAGTTGCGTCTTTTGATATCAATGGAACAACGATAGAAGCTAATGCAACCAACATAACCAAGATATGAACGACTCGTCCGATGATTGGGTTTTTATGACAGAATGAAGCCCAGAGGTAACGCATTTTTAACACCAGTATAATATTAGTGGTTTTATTTTATTTTCTTAATGAGTGTTTTGTAAATAATATTCTATAACAAGAACCTGTAAATATGAACTAAGTCATCATTGTATAAAACTAGTTAAATAACAGGGGTTTATCAATAGAAAAAAGATTGCCTCTCATTTTTATAAGAAAACATAGTATTCGGTATTGTGTTGGATATTAAGCTAAAATTTGTTCAATTTTGATTTCTTGACTTAAGATCTCATTTACTGAGTGTTTTGTTAAGAGATCGTTTGCGTATAGCCATTGATGCCATAAATACCAACCGAATTAGAATCAGCCTTGAGCCTGTTATTCGTTTTACGTTATTTATCAAAGCGACTCCTCAAATTGAGATCGAAGTAATCTTGTGAGTTTTTCGGTTTGATATACTCAGTATTCATTCGATAAAGATGATGGAGATGATATGTCGAAAACCGCGAAGATCATTAATGAAGATAAGCTGGTAAAAAAAGCAGTTGAAGTCGGTTTTAAGATGGCTAAGCTACAAGGTTTTGATTTGCCAAATTCATCCCAACCGATAAAGGTTAAAGCGGTGTACTTGTTCCTTGTTGAAGTCAATCAGATCACACCGTTACCGGACGATAAGCTTGATGGCGCGAACATCAAGAAGCGTTTAGCACTCTGGCTTCATAAGGCACTGCCGGACAATGACCCGCTGAAGTAAACTTGTATTACCTCATTTTTTATATTTGAAACCTAGCGATTTTTCGCTGGGTTTTTTGCTTTATGGAGCAGTAAAAATAGCCTCTTGATATCTCCTAAGCCTAACTTCATTCACAGATTCGCCAACCTTACCTGCCCATCAACATTAATGCGCATCATCGGTTCATTAGTTGCCTCAACGTATTTGTGAGCATTAAGTACGAGGCTCCAAACTTGACAGCTTGGATCTTACTAACAACTATTAAGTTGATGATTTTCAATTCGTAATCCATCGATTTACCGAAGTTGAATGATTAAGAGCATCGGTGTGGATATTCATTATGACGTTTAGTCTGACTGAACAGGATAAATAGAAAGGAAATTCCTCTTATGATGTCTTTACTGTTTTTGTTGTTACTTGTGGCGATGCTATGCGCGTTTTTCGATAAGAAGACCGCTGCTTATGGCTTTTTTGCTAGCTCAGTGATCCTAGGTTTGTATTGGTTTAACCATCATGCCACCGACCCACTATCGATCTTATTGTAAAGAGTTAGCATGAATCGAAATCAGTTAACTCTCTTGAATACACTGGGCTTGCTGGGTATGACAGCCGTTTTGTTGATCGGCTTTATTCTTCAGTTTGTTCTTAATGAGTTGCCTTGTCCGTTATGCTTATTACAACGTATTGGCTTTGTGATGGTGGCGTTTGGCTTCATGTTGAACGTGGTTTATGGGCCTCAATCTCGCCACTATGGCATCGTCCTAATTGGTGCTTTATATGGTGTTGCAGCCTCCCTAAGACAGGTCTCATTACATGTGATTCCCGGAACTCCGGGTTATGGTAGCCCCATCCTCGGGATGCATTACTATACGTGGGCTTTTGTTTTGTTCACGGCCACTATCTTTGCGGTTGCTGTGATCTTGATACTAACGAATAAGACAGAGACTCAAGAACCATACAAAATGAGCAATCTAGGGCGTATTGCGTGCTTACTGGCAATCGTTGTGGTTGCGCTCAATGCCATTGCTACGTTTACTGAGTGTGGGCCTTATCAATGTCCTGATAACCCAGTGAGTTATTGGTTGCTCAATTAACCGACTCATTAGAGTTAGCAGCGAAAACAAAAGCCACAGCATCTGCTGTGGCTTCGTTGCTATAGAATCAAGAGAATTTGTCCTTTCTAGAACGTTTTCGACTAGCTTTCGACTAGCGATTCACTTGCTCAACAACCTCGCGTGTTAGGCGCGCGATCTCGTCCCACTTACCGTTTTCAACCAGCTTCTTGTCGACCATCCATGTACCACCGCAGGCTAATACTTGAGGCACTGCTAAGTAGTTATCGATGTTTGATGGCGTGATACCGCCTGTAGGCATGAGTCGAATATCGCCGTATGGGCCAACGAGCGATTTAACCATGCTGATCCCACCAGATGCTTCTGCTGGGAAGAACTTCAAGGTTGTTAAGCCCATCTCTAATGCCGCTTCAACGGTGCTTGGATTGTTCACACCTGGAATGATATCGATGCCGATCTCTTGGCATGCTTTAACTGTGTTCGGGTTAAAGCCCGGTGATACCACAAACGTTGCGCCCGCTTCTTTTGCTGCGAGTGCTTGCTTATGGTTCAAGATGGTGCCCGCGCCGATCAGCATGTCAGGCTGTGCTTGGCGAAGCAGTCGAATAGCTTCAACAGCGGCTTCTGAACGGAACGTAATCTCAGCAGCTGGAAGCCCATTCTCAGCCAATACTTTGCCTAGAGGGATAATATCCTCTGCGTTATCAATGGCGATAACAGGGATAACTTTAAGTGCTTTTAGCTGTTCGTTAATTGTAGACATGGGTTTACTTCTTAATATCAGTTTGAAAGAGTGTCGGTGATGGGTTTTGGGATGATTGCGCCGTGATGTTGAATGACCAGTCTCGCCAGTGCATTGCCTTTGCGGCAGGCTTGCTGAACAGAGCCGCCAGATAGATAGCAAGACAAGAATCCGCCATTGAATGAATCGCCTGCTGAAGTGCTATCAACCACGGTTTCTACTGGCGTGGTTTCAATTAGGCTTGGTGTTTGGGCTGGAGTTTCACTGACCAAACAGCCTTCAGCACCGAGTTTTACAATGATGGTCTGCACGCCAAGCCTGTGTAGTCGGTCGATGGTGTCTTGAGGTGTTTGGTCGCCCCATAGTTGCTGTTCATCATCAAAGGTAACCAAGGCGATATCAGTGGTTTGATAACCCAGTCGATAGCACTCTTTGGTCGCGCTTTCTGATTCCCATAGTTTTGGTCGGTAGTTACTATCAAAGGCGATGGTAACGCCACGTTCACGCAGGCCTTCAATGATAGTGAGCAACTTTAGCTGATCGCTGTGTGGCAGTATCGCGAGGGAAATGCCACTCAGAAACACCATATCAACATCGTGAAGTTGGTTGGCTATCTTATCGAAATCGGGGTGCTGTACCATGTAGCGAGCCGCCGAATCGTTGCGCCAGTATAGGAAGGTGCGCTCACCAACATCGTCGAGTTGAATGAGATAGAGCCCGGGTGAACGCTGCTCGTCAATAAGCACGAATTCGGTTGATAGTCCTTCATCTTGCCATCGGTTAAGCATCTCTTGGCTGATAGCGTCGGAGCCAAGCGCCGAGACATAGCTAGTTCGCATCGCTGGATTCGCAGTGTTATTGCAGTTCATGGGGTTGCTAACCGCAGCGCTGCGGTTCAAGTAGATTGCCGCGTTTAATGTGTCTCCACCATAGCTTTGATGCATGTCGCCAAATGGAGCCCCATTCAGTTCAATCATGCACTCACCGATGATTGCGATGTGGGTCATAATATAGCCTTAGAAAGGAAAGGTTGGGTTTGTTCGTATTGAGGAAAGCATGACCATAATGAGATATGGTCATGCTTTTTCGATTCTAATCTTACGGGAGTGAGACTAGCCGATTACTTGTTGTCTAGTTTTACGAACAACATCGTTAGGACGAAAGACAGTGCAAATACACCCACCACGCCCATCAGTGCTTGAATGAAGTTTTGCGTACCGCCTGCAAGGTAAGCTGGCAAGCTGAATACAGAAGAAAGAATGTAGCTTGTTAAGTGCGTATCGATTGTTACCGAGATAGCACCGAACACGCCTGCAGCCAAGCTCGCGGTCATCATCGCTTTGGTGTATTTCGTGAGTACACCAAATAGAGCCGGTTCCGTGATGCCTAAGATAGCGGTAACACTTGAGCCCATCGTAATTGAAGATTGCTCTTTAGAAACCGTTTTACGTTGCTTGTGCCAGATAGCCATTGTCGCGCCAGCAATTGCCATGTTACCCAAACACATGATTGGCATAAGTAGATCCTTACCATACAGTGCAAAGTTGTTCAGGCTGATTGGCGTCATGCTGTGGTGGATACCAAATACGATGGTGATCGGGCGAGTTAGACCAAACACAAAGCCTGTTAACGTCGGAGAGATTTCCAGTAGTGAGCTCATCACCCAACCTGCGCCATTACTTAGCCAGATACCAGCAGGGCCAACAAATGATAGCGTGATGGTCGAAGTTACCGTAAAGGCAAGCAGTGGTGTAAATACAGGCTTCGCAGAAGAAGGAACTAGGCGGTCAACTAACGGAGTCACTTTAGACAATAACCAGATTGCTAGAATCGCAGGAACAATCGCGCCGCCGTAGTTGAGCAGCTCAATAGGAACCACGCCAAGAACGGTCAGCTCCGGAGCAGCGCCTGCGTCTTTTAGCATTGTTGCTTTATCAACAAGCAGAGGCGCTAGCATTGCTGAAGAGACAGCAAGCGCAATGTATTCGTTTACTTTGAATACCTTAGCGGCAGAGAAAGAAACCAGCATAGGTAAGAAGAAGAACACAGCAACAGAGATCGAGCGGAAGAAATAAACTGTGTCTGAGGTTTCAGAGATAACATTGGTTGCAATAAGACCAGACAACAGGCCCATCAACATACCCGCGCCAGCGATTGCGGGTACAACCGGACCAAAGATGCCTGCGACAATACGCATCACGCCTTGGAACAGCTTGCCTTTCTCTAGTTCATCAGCCGGATTAGCGTCAGCTTGTTGAGTGTTTGATAGCGCGTTGAACCACTTCTCGACCTCAACACCGATGATGACTTGAGTTTGGCCTTGTTGAAGTACCACACCTTTCACATCTGCGATCTGCTTGATTGCTTCTTCGTCTACCAGCGACTCGTCTGCTAATTTGAATCTCAGCCTTGTCATACAGTGCGTGATACTCACGATATTGTCTTCACCACCAAGTGCAGTGATTAATAACTGTATATTTTCTTTGAAATTTTTCTTCTTCGATGATGACTTCGAGTTATTAATAACGGCATCACTTTTTTCTACCATTTGCATACTACACCTGTTATTGGAATATATTTAACTCGAGCAATCATAACGACAACCAATTTAAATCCAACGGAGTAAAAAGAGATCTCAATCACACTTAAAATCCGAAAAATTATTTTTTCACCGTTTTTGGCCAATTGGTATGTTTTGGTTATCAAAAAAAATCACTTAACGTACCAATTATTTTTACGCAAAATTAGCGCTTGAAATGTGGTTTTTAAAGCGGTTAGATAATAGGAGTTGACTTAAGTTTAGGTTATTTAATTGTGAAAGAAACTATTATATCTGATATCCATTGTATTATTACTAAACCAGACAGACACAACCTCATTACCGTGGTAGTTGAAACGAATGAAGGCGTGACAGGGTTTGGTTGTGCGACATTCCAACAAAGACCGCTTGCTGTAAAAACAATGGTCGATGAATATTTAAAACCTATTCTTATTGGTAAAAACGCCAATAATATTGAAGACTTATGGCAAATGATGATGGTCAACGCTTATTGGCGAAATGGCCCTGTTATCAATAATGCAATTTCCGGTGTTGATATGGCACTGTGGGATATTAAAGCCAAATTGGCGGGTATGCCGTTACACCAGTTATTTGGTGGTAAGTCTCGTGATGCTATTCCTGTATACACACACGCGACGAGCGACACGATGGAAGGGATTTATGAGCTGGTGGAATCTTTCCTAGACAAAGGCTACAAGCACATTCGTTGTCAGCTTGGTTTCTATGGCGGCGTTCCAACGGATTTGCATACCACTCAAAACCCGACTGAAGGTTCGTACTACGACCAAGATCAGTACATGGACAATACTCTAACGATGTTTAAGTCGCTGAGAGAGAAATATGGTAACCAATTCCATATTCTTCATGATGTTCATGAGCGCCTATTCCCGAACCAAGCGATACAATTTGCGAAGGAAGTCGAGCAATATAAGCCGTATTTCATTGAAGATATTCTGCCGCCAAATCAAACGGAATGGTTGGATAATATTCGCAGCCAGAGCTCAGTTTCATTAGGTTTAGGGGAGTTATTTAATAACCCTGAAGAGTGGAAATCATTGATTGCTAACCGCCGCATTGATTTCATTCGTTGCCATGTTTCACAGATTGGTGGTATTACGCCTGCTCTGAAACTTGGTCACTTATGTCAGAATTTCGGTGTTCGTATTGCATGGCACTGCCCGCCAGATATGACGCCAATTGGTGCAGCGGTCAACACGCATTTGAACGTGCATTTACACAATGCCGCCATTCAAGAGCATGTCGAGTACAACGAGAATACGCACAAGGTATTCCCGAACGCTGCAGAGCCAATTAATGGCTACTTATACGCTTCTGAAATCGCAGGTATTGGTGTTGAAATCGACCAAGAGGTTGCCGCTGAGTTCCCTGTAATGTATCGCCCCCACGAGTGGACTCAAAGTCGCCTTCCTGATGGCGTGATTCATACCCCTTAACTCGTATTTTTAATATCAAATGGTCGCTATAAGCGGCCATTTTCTTATTTAATATACTTACCAGATATTACATATTATCTGGTAAGTATATTTCTAGTATCATTAAATTAATAATATTAGATGTGAAATAATATTAGTGGCTAATCTATAGAGTAATTAACTTATATCTATAAAAATTAACCATATTAAATCGAATTAAAAGGTTACTTCTTATCTCGGAAGCTCATGCTCTCATTGTTAAAAGGAGTGTGATAGGTGCATTGATATTTGATGTCGATGATATCGCTGACGATGAATAGATCCCCCGATGCTAAGAAACCTCGGTTGGTGATATTCATCGCCGCGGCATTTTTTTTGCAGCCGAGCAACTCCGCGTCTTCTTTAGATACGTTGATCGCTTGATACGTCGTTAAGTAGCTATCGATCTGAAGACCTTTCGCCAATGCATGTTTCTGGATTGAGCTTTCAATGATCTCGGCATTCATCTCTGGGAAGACACTGACAGGGATCTTGGCTTCTTCAATCTGAACTACTTTGTTGTTAATCAATCGAAGCCGTCTAATTTTCCAGATGTAGTCATTGTCGTCTAAAGAAAAAATCTGCTGTTCGTGGTTATCGGGTAGCGCTTTATTCAACTGGAGCTTTTTATAAGAGATCTCTTCAAAACTGTTTTCAGTGATGGAGTTGTACACCAGTGGTGTACCAATGAGAGAAGTGTTGACGAAGTAACCAGAACCCACCTTAGATTTCACCATGCCAATAGCCTCTAGCTTGGCTAGTGCTTTACGAATCGTGAAACGAGATAATCCATATATTTCAGACAGTTCTCTTTCTGCAGGAAGCTTATGGCTGATACTGTTTTGGCAAATTTTGCTCACAATATCTTGAACAACTAATTCATATTTTTTCATTCTAAAAACTTAAAAAAGCACTCATGGTGATTAAATTATAGTTAACTAAATCAGATACTCAGCGCATTCCGAACTGGCCGATAATTCTAACATAGAAGGCCAATTAGATGATGGGAAATGAGCCGTGTTCTATCGTTAAAATACTTCTGACGGCGCATCGACAATCGTGTCATCTAAAGCTGATCTATGTTGATGGTTGTATCGTTTTGAATATTGAGAAGGCCGTCGTAATGATGGCCTTTTTTGTACTCTATTGATTGTATATTCTAACCAAGGTTTTAAATTTATAAACGTTCTCTATGAATCTTGATGTGCGGCACTTTGTGTCGTTTTTCCATCAATGACATGGTGATACGGGAGTGTGTATGAGTTCTAATGAAATCAAAAATGTGGTGTTTGATGTAGGCAATGTCATTGTGCGTTGGGCACCTCTGGAAATTGCCCGGCTTACTTTTGGTGATACTGAAGAATTGGAGTCTCGAGCTCGTTCTATTTTTCAAAGTACGATTTGGATGGATTTGAACAAAGGGTTCTTGACCGAAAGTGAGGCCAAGCTTCGTTATCAACAAGAACTCGACTTGTCCCCGTTAGAGTGCGATCGCCTGTTCTATTACGTTAAGCAAACGCAGATCTTATTGCACGGTTCAGTTGAACTCATCGAGCGAGTAAAGTCTGCAGGTTATGGTGTGTACGCGCTTACCGACAATGTGGTCGAGATTGTTGAATACTTAAAAAATACTTATCAATTTTGGGCGTTGTTTGATGGTGCGGCAGTCTCCGCTGAGCTTGGTATGCTTAAGCCACAACCTGAAATCTACCAAGCGCTTTTATCTAATTATGGGCTCAAAGCTTCAGAAACGGTCTTCATTGACGATATGCCTTATAACGTTGAAGGTGCGAGATCTGTGGGTATGGCTGCTATCCAGTTTACCGATGCCGTTCAGTGTGAAAACAGCTTGCAGGCGCTTGGCGTTAATTTATTAGATTGACACCTTGGCGAGTGAGTTAAATTTGAGGGTGTAGAAAATGAAAAGATACCCACCTAAGTCTATCGTTGCATTCTTGTTTTTGACTATATCAGCGCTGGTTTTAGTTGCGGCTGTCGTGCTTCAAATTCGCGGTGAACAAGCGTGCGATAAAACAACGCTGATAATTAGATTAAGAGCCATGCTATTGAAACATCGCTCTTTTTTAGATTTGGATACGCGCTTTCTTGTTTAATCGCGAGTTTGTTCGGCATTCAAATGCCGAATCAACTTGGCTGGAGTGCCGCCGTACAGGCAATCTGGTGGTACATCACTGTTAACCACTGAGTTCGCTGCGATAACAGAGCGAGCGCCAATCGTAACGCCTTGGTTGATGACTGAGTTTCCACCAATCCACACATCATCTTCGATTGTTATTGGTAAGCAGAAGGTTTCCCATTTACGGCGGCTACGATAATCAAGGGAGTGTGATGGCGTATAGAATTGGACGCTTGGTCCAATTAAAACATTGTTGCCGACTTTGATTCTCGCACCATCTAGCATTACTACGTTCATATTGATGAAGGTATCTTCGCCAATCTCGATGGTTTTACCAAACTCACAATGAAAAGGGGGCTGGATTAAACTGCTACTGCCGACTTTCCCAAATAACTGCTCTTGCAATGTGTGTTGCTGGTCTGGGTCTTGATGGTTGTTGAAAGCTATTAGCGATTTTCTGGCATTGGAACGCATGGTATCAATTTCTTGGTCTGCACCATCATACACTTGCCCAGATAGCATCTTTTCTAGTTCAGTTTTATCGTTTGTATTATTCATGCTTGCCCACTTTCCGAGTGTCTCGGTCTAAATGACGAATACTGCAAGATTAGCGATTTTTGGACATAAAAAAAGAGAAAAGCCTCAGCCTTTCTCTTCCTATTTTGTGCTTTAAGCACTAATGCTAAGTGAGCCCAGCTATTCAGTAAAAGGCGCGCTTTGCCAAATTAGATTTGCTCAACGAAACCCATTAGGTGTTGTTTCACTTCGTCTGAAGCAAACGCACTTTCTACAGAGTACTTGTAGATTTCTACGTAATCTTCTTTTGTTAAGCTGAATGTTTCACACACACGCTTCACTTCGTTAGTCATGGTTGTGTTCGACACAGTGCGGTTATCTGTGTTGATCGTTACAACGATGCCGTCTTTCTTGAATTCAGCAATTGGGTGGTCGCTGAATTTGTGAATACATTTAGTTTGAACGTTACTTGTTGGGCAAGTCTCAAGTGCAACTTGCTTCTCTTTAACGATGTTGTACGCGTCTTCGTTACCTTGGATGTGAACACCGTGGCCGATACGCTCAGCATCCAACATAGTTACTGCATCGTAAACGTTTTGACCATGCCATTGCTCACCAGCGTGCACGGTAATGCGGTAGCCTTTTTCAAGAGCGTATTGCGTGTATTCAGGGAATTCAGCGCAGAAACCTGGCTTTTCACCGCCTGCAATATCAAACGCAACCACGCCTTTACCAAGGTATGGTTTACCAGCGTCGATTACATCTTTGATTGAGTCTTTCGGGAACATACGAAGTACAGACATGATGTAGTTGCCCTTAATGTCGTATTTCTCTTCTGCACGCTTCATGCCTTTAACCGCACTTGCGATGATTGCATCAAGAGACAAGCCCTTGTTTACGTGAAGAATCGGTGCAAAACGAACTTCTAGGTATTTAACGTTCTCTAGTGCTGCGTCTTCGTAAAGCTCAAAAGAGATACGCTCAATCGCTTCTTCCGTTTGCATCACTTGCAGTGGCAGGCTAAAGCAAGCTAGGTACTCATCAAGGTTTTTGCAATCTTCAGGCACTGTTAGAGACTTTACTACCGCTTCACGGTCTTCTGGAAGTTCGATTCCGTACTGTTTCGCCAGATCAATAATGGTGTCTGGACGAACACTTCCGTCTAGGTGGCAGTGCAGATCAATCTTAGGGAGTGCTAGAAAGTTCATGAGTATTCCTTAGGTCTATTATTTTTTGAGTTATTAACTCATAGGTTACATGGGCTTAAATTAACAAGTTTGTGATATGATTTAAAGTGACATAAAGTCATCATTAATCTGAATCTAAGGAATATCATGGTAGATGTTAAAAGCTTACTCAAATGTGATATGAATTTACTGCTGTGTTTACACGTGTTGCTTGAAGAGCGCAGCGTGAGCAAAACGGCAGAGCGATTGTTCCTTAGTCAGTCTGCGGTGAGTAAACAACTCACTAAGCTGCGTTCTTTGTTTGACGACCCTTTGTTTGAACGTGAGTCAAAAGGCCTGTTTCCAACACCGAAAGCCACCTCTTTAGCGCCTAAAATTCATCAAATCCTTCTGCAAGTTGAACAGCTAACCGTGCCGGACATTTTTGAGCCGAAAGACAGCGAACGTACTTTTAATATCGATCTTGTTGAAACCGCTTATACCGCGATTTACCCTAAATTTATGCCTAACGCGCTAGCAGATGCGCCGAACATTACGGTAAACAGCACTACTTGGAGCAGCGAAACCTTTAAGCGCTTACTAAAGCGTGAGGTCGATTTCGGGATTGGAATTTTTGAGCTCGATGAAAGGGCTAGCACCCACATTCAAAATATCCCTGCCGAGCTAAACCACGTCGAGTTGCTGCAAGATTACTCTGTGTGCTTGATGCGAAATGATCACCCAGTACTTCAAGAAGAGTGGAATCTGCAAGCCTTCCTTAAATACCGTCATATTCAGTTGGTGACCGGTGGCGTTGGCGACTGGTTGCTACTGGAAATCTTGCAAGCCAAACAGCTTCAAATTAACAAAGCCGCCAACGTGTCGGACATCACCAGCGCAGTAAAGCTGTGCAAACAAAGCGATTTGCTGATGTGTTATCCGTACAACTCGGTTCGTGACTATATTGAGAGTGGCGAACTGGTGATGAAGCCGATTCCTATTGAGTTGGTTCCCGGTGGTTTGTTTTTGCTTTGGCACCGTTACTTTGATTCTGAACCAAGCCACAAATGGCTTCGCGACCTCATAGTCAATAAGACCCAAGAACCTCAGCTGTAAACCGCGAGCTACGATGATCAAAACGGCGAAATAAGTTTTTTTAAATTTATTTCGTCTTTTTAGAATGAGCATTGTCTTATTACGGGTGCCAAATGCCCGCCAAGAATGAGATATCTAAATGAATCCAATGCCATCGATTCCGCAACAAGTCATTGAAGATGCTTGTGAGTGGGCAATTATGCACGGTGCGTCGTACTTTTGAACAGTTGAGCTGTCAGCTTTCATCGGGCGATAATCAACGCCTGCTATTGAAAGATGTCGGAGCTGTCGATGTGGTGTATCTAAGAGCTGGCTACCAGTATTCAGATTATTGGGCTCCAGAGCTAAATGAATCGGTGTGTTGCCATACGTTAAGTCAGACTCGCTTGTTTATGGAGCAACACCATGTCGCAATGAACGCGACTATCAGCCAGCAATTAGCGACCAGCAAAACCATGCAAATGCTGCTGACCATGATGTCAGCAGCAGAATACGCCCGCTGGGGTTTAACGCGAGAAGAAGCCGAACTGGTCAAGAGTGTTCTGGCTGATATGAAGCCTATCACCAATGAAGCAATTGAATGGTTTAACACACAAGCTGATAAGCAAGAATGGGAGCTGAAAAACCAAGGTGAGGGCGGTGGTCATTGTGTCTTTGGTGACGACATCAGCGAACAACTGAGCCAGCTTAAACCAGAAGAGTACGACGCGTGGGCATTGATGCAGCGCTTGTACCCGCATGAACGTGACGTGCCGACCATTGCAGTGCGTGACACTCACCAAACGCTCGTGACAGACTTAGTCAGCGAAGTGGGTTTGTTCACCGTTTACTTCAAAGGTGAACCAGTAACAGAGCTAGACGGCTACGCGGGTTACTTGATCCGCAGTAAACCTGCCAGCGAAAATGAAGGTGGAATCCACAGTGGCAAAGGGATTCTCGATTCGTTGGTGCTGATTGATTAGTTGAATCTGCATTAAAAAACCAGAACTCATGTTCTGGTTTTTTGTATCTGAGCTCAGTAAAACTTCAGAGTTTGGATAACAACAATCACGCCCCTAACTTGGTAAAGGCCAACGGGGTTTGTCCGGTTTGCTGTTTGAAAAAGGCGATAAACGCACTGTTTGATGAGAACTCTAGCAGATGAGCCACATCACCGACTTGTCGGTTTTCTGAGAGCAGTTCAATCGCTTTAAACAAGCGCCATTGCTGTCGCCACTCTTGGTAAGTCATGCCTGTTTCGGCTTTGAATAATCGAGTAATCGTTTTGGTGCTTGCGCCAACCGAGTTCGCTAATGTCGAGAGGGCTGGGGCAAGAAAGGAAGCGGTTCGGACTTGTTTGCAAAAGCTTTTAAAGCGGCGATCTGTCGGTAGTGGCAAGATAAACGAGTGTTGGTTAGCACTGTAAAACTCTTCCCAGAATAGGTTGGCGGTATTGGTGGTTTGCTCGCGGGCAACGTCCCAATCCCAGAAAGCCATCTTATTGATCAGGGCTTTTAAAAGGTTCATCGCGG
>NZ_JBFRJM010000083.1:0-7638 GCF_041468865.1 Vibrio sp. 10N.286.52.C3
CTACCCTGCCAGATAGGGGTTCCAAGATCGTCTCGTCCCTGAGTTAAGACTGGCGGGGATCACCGATATGAATAGCGCAAATGACTACCTGCAAAACACTTTCATCCCTGACTATTGGGCGACAACCCTCACCGTCAACGCTAAGCAGGTGCGCTCGGAACATAAGCCCGTTCCGAAACACCTAAACCTCGATGCGATATGTATCCAAAAAGAATATCGAAAAATCCGTCGGGACCATACCTTCAGTTATGGTAACGCAATGTATCAAATTACCTCTCCGTTAAGGCACTCTATCGTGAGTCAACAAGTTGAGCTACGTAAGCAACTTGATGGTAACTTCGCCGCTTACTTTGCTGACCGAGAGCTGTCCATTAAAGAGCTTGTTGAGCCTAGCTCTAGGAAAGAATACGGGGAAGAAGTTCAGAAAAAGCTCGATGCTATTGAACTTGCCAAGGAGTTAGGCAATGTGAGAGAAGCTGCTCGGCAGAGCGGTTGCTCTGTCAAAAGCATTCACAACAACCGTCAACTTCTCGAAGCACATGGTCCATTAGCTTTGAAACGTATGTATGGCCAATCAAGGCACAGTAACCGCATCGATGAGAAGACTCGAAATGTCGTCATCTCATTAACGCTCAAATTACCTCATCTAACATCGATCAGGATCAGTGGTGAGATGAGAAAGCGATTTAACATCTCAATTAGTCACTCAACAGTAAGGAACATCTGGCTTGAAGAAAAGCTGAATACAAGAGAGTTACGGGAAGCTCGTGCCGAGGCATCAATTATCGAATAAGAGCAGAACTGTCATGGTTGACTACTATTAATAAGACTGTGACAGAGTCCTTCGGTAATTAGACCGTCAACCTCCCTCGGTAATCACAAATGGCAGCGTATCGACTGCAGCGTATCGACTGCGATCGCTGCCATTTTAGTATGATACTTTAATACTCAGTATGAATCTTTATTACTCTCTCACATATCCCTCAAAACTACCGTGTACCCACTTTGGATGATGCTATTGTTTGAACTTCAATGCACTTAGCGCACAGGAGAGAGATATGATTTCATGGACAAATTTGGATGACGGCACTCACGAACTTAAAATTAGTGACGCGTTTAATATCGTGCTCTACCCATCAGCTGGCTATGCCATCGCAACGGGTATCGATAGAAAGATCAGTTTATTTGGCTATACTCTTGAAGAGCAAAAGCAAGATGTTCAAAGAACGGTAGTCGCTATACTTTTAGACATCGCGGAAAAAGTGTCACCGGATGATGTTAGATACGGTCGTTAACTAACTTTCTCTGTATCCAAATAGAGAGCACACATACCGCGCATAGAAATAGTGAAATATCGGCTAGAGAGTTTGGGGTGACATTTAAAAGTGAAGAAACAGGTTCGACATACTTCATGACGACTAAGAGAGTAAAGGCGACTGTAAGCCTCTTATAACCGCTTCCAATAGACATACGCATAACCTTTAGTCCATATTCCAGTTTTTGATGGAAAGCAACCCAATTGGCCCTTGCGCCAAACTGTACGTGACAGCCCAAATCTTCCACAAAGAACTTTCGTGTGGGTTCTTAATCCATACGAGAATTGCGGGAGCGGTGCCGCATCCAACCCAAAACCCAAATGTGATATAGAAGATCACCAATAACCATAGTTCTTGCATGAGTTGAGCTCCTTTAAGTGCCTAACGCCTTTTCCTCGACGCATTCTTGATGCGCTACTGGCAATTTATTCGTCATACAAGGCCCATTTTGTATTTAACCAATAATTGTATACAATAACATAATACGTTATCTAAGAGTCTTCCAGAATGACAAACCGCAACGCTGATTGGGTACGCTTCTTCAAATTAGAAGAGCAGTTCTTCGACGATGTACTCTCTTCCACAAATGAAGTTGAGTCCTTTGGTTCACATTGCTATCCAAAATACACTGAAGAATTTACCGAGTCGGGTCACCTTCGTCTGACCAAACCTCAACATATTCGCTGGATAGGTCACGTTAATGGCGATCAAAGCCTGTTCAATAAACTTCAGAAACAAGCCAAAGAAATTTACGACCTTCATCAATTTTTGACACTTTCGGAAAAAAGATGCTCTCGTGAACCTATTTTTTTAGTTGATGCTACGCGTATCGGTGTTTACAAAAACGTTGCGCACTCTTCGAATCTAATCACGAGCTCTGACGAAGTGAGCTTAGTACGAGGTAAATATAGCGATACACCGGAACGCGACATTCAAAACTATAACGACATGCGAAAGGATTTAATTGACCTTGGGTTCAGTACCGCTACCGTTTCGTTAGCTCCAGTAACACTCTCTTTAAAAGTAAGCACGCAAGAGTTAGTGAACTACTTTGGTCGCGAAGATATAGTGTATAGGAGACAAACAGGTCACCAATATCGCAGCCGAGTATATTGGGATCGACAATCTAGACCTATGAAACTTGGTTTCTTTATTAGCTTATCTCCAATTACTTACCATTGCGTTGTCTCTCCAAGAGAATCACGCGAAGACTCGTACCTAAACAGTGGCGAAGCCATTCCTTTCGTCGGTCCTTGCGATGGTGAATTTTGGATAAGCAAGACCTCATAATGCGGTTTATGAGGTCCCTAACCACTTAACTTATGCTTGCTCTTCGACGTCAGACGATTCGGCAGTCTTTTTCTCAGCGATCATCTTTTTCGTACCACCGATAGCTAACAATATGCCACCGACAGTTGGAAGTAATTGAAGCATCGCGAGATTTTTAACATCTTGCGGAAGATTGTTTCGTAAAGCTACTTCGGCAATGAATTCAAATAGTGGGTAGCCATTTACTGCGGCTTGGAAAAAAAATGACAGACCGCAACACAGCATTAGTATCAAACCAATGCACGTAATTCTAAAGTTAAAGTTCTTCATGTTGTTGTTCATAATGTACCTTATTTATGCTGACTGATTGGTTCAGTTCATTTATACACGCCCCATTCTCTCCTTTTAGAAATTAGCGAAGCCAATATCGCACCTTAATTGACAAAGCATCGTTTCAGGGACCGACAGCTCGGTAAACGTCACGCCAATCTCATAGTCGTATCAATTTAATCGCTGATATAGCCCTGCTTATTTGAATTTCTTGGTTCGACACTGAGATATCCTCAGCTTACGTAGCCAATCTAAACCCGTGATTTTGGGTTGGCATTGAAATTTTCTGCGGTTGAGTGCCATGGCACAGCCCCGAATACGCACGTTTCCCACAGCGTTCGCAGCAAAAGAAAACTGGAGTAAATGATGACTACAAATACGACTTCGACCAACACAGAAACCAATAGTGCTGTCCGGTTAGTGGCGGCATTAAAGGTTTTAGGTGTCACCGATGATACGCCCCTGCATTTGCGCCAATTGCTCATAAGCAGCATTTTATCGGTTGCGAAATTTAATGATGATGCAGATTTAATTGATATTTGTGAGTTTTCTCTGGCTCGTTTGCAAACCGAACTTGAGGATGATGTCAGCGAAAGCGCGGGTTCACCGATTCATTGATAAGAGGAACAAGCCATGAAATTCAATACAAAGTACCTTCTTTCTTGCGTGGCCATAAACTGGTTAATGTCCATCGGTGTCGCTAATGCTGAGTCAGATAAAGTGAATTTGCATACATGGAAGCAGTACGGCGAAGCTGCGTCAGGAGACTGGACGGTGAGTTCAGATGGCCAAAGTGTCTACCAAAGCATCAACGGACACCCCACTGCGTTTATGAGTGCAACCAAATACGAATATCGAACCTTCAAAGGGGTCATTCAAGTAGATGCGGGAGCTGGAGACGATGACTACATCGGGTTCATTTATGGCGATCCTACTGCTGGTGGTTTTTACCTCTTCTCATGGAAAAAACTGCCAACCGGCGCAGACAATGGATTCAGTTTAATTTATTTCGATGGCACCTTAGATGAGATGAAATCATATGGCTGGACGGTTCATGATGTTGAACAAGGCCAAAACACCATCTTGGGTAAGAAGCGAAATGTAGAATGGATGCATGGCCAGCCCTACCAATTTGAAATGCAGCTATTTCCGAATCGGATCGTGACCAAGTTAGATGGCGCTACAATCTTTGACGTCAATGATCTAACCGTTGCACCGGGATATTTCGGCTTCTTCAACTGGTCACAAGGGAATGTGCGTTATAACTCCATTCAGCAACTGTATCCACCTATCGCTGAACACAAGACTGGCGATATATCACAAGGGACTCCTTTTACGGTGGCCGGGACTTGGACAGACAAAAACCCAACCGACTCTCACACCTGCATGGTAAGCCAGCAACCGTATTATGGTTTAGTGACGATGACGCCCCCATGCACCTTTACCTATACCCCATCACCAGATAATGATGGCATTCAGACATTCAAATATAGAGTGACTGACGAGTCGAACTTGTTTACAGACGGGATTGTCGATGTGAATGTACGTTCGAGTGGAACATCTTTCACGTTGCCACCACACCTTATATCTGGACAAGAAAAAAATGTCTTCACCCAAATCAAGTCAACAAAGACTGACGGAAAGCCCGTGGTCAATATAATCAATAAGCCTAACTTTATGCGATTAAATGACTTGGGTGTCATCGAAATGAATCCGACGGATGATGATCTTGGGATGCATCACGACATCACCTTTGAAACGAGCGATGGCCTCTCGACGTACAATGCAGGCACATTTGATATTCAGGTCATACCCTCGACAAACAATGACTACTTGAACCAAAACTTCGAAATTATCACCTCTGATGTGCAGCTGCTGAATTTGGACAATACGCCTCACACACTAGTCACCATTCCAGCACTTGAAAGTGGTGAAGGAAATTTAGTGGAAGGCCCACATGAGGCTTTAATCACCGCTGATGCCAGTAACACCCATGACATGATGGTTGGTGATAAGATTGCCGCACCAGGTGATACGGTATCTATCACGGTCAACCTTGATAAAACAGGGACAGCTTTACCCATTTTCTATTTTACTCCGGATGCAGAAATAGCGAACTTTAGCATTGAATTCCCTTGGATCGACTCACCTCATGATTGGCGATACGTCGTTCAGAGAACTTGCTCAGACGCCGATTCAAATCGATGTGATCGAACATTGGAGATGGACCGGTTGAAAGCACCAACTGGCAACTTGCAAGTCTTTCTCAGAAAGAGTGCCAATGCTGAGTATCATAGTTATGGTTTTGCTGACCCTTCCACTTGGCGCGATTCCGATTTGGACGAACACCTTGCGACACTCAGTGAAGGTGACATAGTGGCCATCAACATCAATCAGAAATCAGATGCACTGAACGACTTCATCAATCAAGTTATCACACAGTTTGGTGATGGCGATTTGAGTAATAAGCTATCAAATATTGAAGACCAAGCGATCTTGCTCTATCGAATTGGAAGTGGAGTAAAAGAATATAAAACACAAAAGAGTACACGCTGGGGGACATCTGCGGTGACATGGTTGAGTTTGAACCAGTAACAGATGGAAGATGAAAAAAATTGCTCCCAATGGGAGCAATTTTTGTTTTAGTTAAAATTGTTCTGGTACTCGAATACCATGACTACGTAACAACCTGATGAGGTTGGACTGCACGTAAGCCAAAGTACATTCGCACCCTTCAAAATAACCTTTGTCGATAGCCAAACTGGTATTTCGACGAAGTTTTTTGTTTTGTTCATCTTCTCGGAACTCAAATAAGAGCGCCTTAAGATCATCTTCTAAGCTGTTTGTTTGAGTTGGGGCTGTTTCATTCGCTACAGATTCCGAAGCTTGAAGTTTCATCCATGACCAAACATAGCTTTTGTTAGACTGCATTGATTCAGCAAATCTTCCGATAGTCCTTATGGATTGATGTTTCGCATACTTAGACCATAGGGGCTTGGCCAATTCATCAGTCAGGAATGGGACAAACTTAATTGACATCGTTTCTTGTATGTTTTCATTCGAAGCACGCAGTGGAACGATTAACGTATCCCCAAATTCGACAAATGAATGAGACGCAGCCATTAAGAACTCAATTGAGTAGTTTCTGGTCGGTGTAAGTAACCCGTGTTTGCTCGTATCGTAATCAAAATGATTATCGTGACGTCGTAAGCACAAGTACTCATGAAAGGCAGTACTAAACTTACATGGGGTAAGAGAGTTATTAATCATAACCCACTCAGCATCTATCACTTTATTGAACATGAGAACGCTCCTCTTGCTTTACTTCCAAACCCATCACGACAGGTAAAAAAGTACGTTGAAACTGACCAGCCACCAGCACGTCGCCAACGTAAATAAATTGGGAACCGGCATGTTCAGCTGTTTCAGGAGTGAAATTAGGGTTAGGTACGAATTGACGAGTGCATTCAAGTGCAACAACGGTCCAATCACTGGACATTGCGAACTCTTTGCTCTGTTGAGTCGTGTAACCTTGGTTGAGGTAATGCTGGTAACTTTCCTCGACTAAGAATTCATCACGAATCGTAAGTTGTTCACCAACAGGGATCGTCTCTGCACCAAATTGACAATCTGCAATTACAGTGGAAGATGACAAGCCAATGATGCAAGTGAGTGCAAATTTGCTCATTAGGTTACAATTCAAATTTGCTGGTTTTGTTGTGAAAGACATAGTAATTCCTCGGTATATTTCGTGCGTAAGCACATGGGGTTTAGTAAGTGCAGATGTCATTTTTTAGAATGAATATCGATTTCTGAACTGCATGATTTAAGGACCACCTCAAGATTCTCTTCGGGGATCTCGTTAACTAGGCGACCTAAAAAATATTCCACAACGACGGCTACATCAGCACCTTCTAGATGCATTGCGACCGGTTCTGCCATGGCTTTCTCTGTCATTTCAATATTCATAATCACACCTGTTGCTGTGAGGGTAGTTGTCTAATTTTCCAAGCGATTCCTTGCGGGAATGACCTAGCGTAGCGATACACATTTCCTGCTTCTGTATCTTCAAACATTTTCTTCTTCACCTTGCCGTTTATCTTGTAGAACAAGATAAAGTCAGCAAACTTACTTATTGGGATATTTCGTGGCATGAGTTAGCTCCTCCAAGAACTGGAATTCGAGACGTACTAGGCCACCACACGGGTTAGCTAATATGTCCCGTGTTGGGTTAGGTTTATTGGGGTTTAGATGGGATCTATCCGTTGGTGTTTGTTGGGTTACAAACTCCGAGAGATGGGTTACTTCTTGAGAAGGGGTTGTATAACGTCATCTTGAAAAAGATGGTCTATACGAGCAATGATGCAGTCGCCTGCGTAACTATCTATTTGGGCACTTTTAGCTTTCAAATCATTGAATGATTGATAGGTATCAGTGAGTAAATTTGATGGTGGTCTATTGAGCAATTTAATGCGTCTGACAGATTTAATAAGACTGATCTCGATGTCTACTAAAGCTGACAGTTGTTCGAAAGTAGTCATGTGGTATCTCCATTTATTCAATGGTCAACAATGAGAGAAAATCACTAAATCAAAACTTGGACAATTGGCACACTGACGTAGCCAGTTCTGCATGATTTTCCAGTTAATTTAATAATTCCAGCCTCGACAAGAACATCTTCAATTCCAGTGTTTTCACTGTAGCGGTGTTTTTCAAGGTAGTT
>NZ_JBFRJM010000084.1:0-15770 GCF_041468865.1 Vibrio sp. 10N.286.52.C3
TTAAGATCCTGTCTATGATTGGCCGATTACATAAGAATAAGGCTTCTCAGCAATGAGAAGCCTTTTTCGTATTTGTAGTTTTTACAAGGGAGCAAGGCTGAAATGCTAGTTTCATCGAATACCGCTTTAGCATGTCTTTCCATATTCGAAATGTTATCGTTTTCTTATCGTGATAGCACCAAATCTTGGCTACTGGACGAACTCATTGGTTGCAATATTGTTCTTCACCCAGATCAAAGCTTGTAGGCGATTCTTCACCTTAATCTTTTTAAACGTATTATGAAGGTGCGCCTTAACGGTATTCTCACTGACATAAAGTGTATCCGCAATTTGCGTGTTAGACGCGCCATCACCGAGTAACTTAATGATCTGCTGCTCGCGTTTGGTCAGCTTGAGGTAATAAGGACTGGTTTTCGCGCACTGCCTCTCTCTGTAGAAGCTAATGTACTGGTAAATGAGCTTTCTACTCATCCACATTTCACCCTGTAAGATGCAGTTAAATCCGGTAACTAGCTTCTCAAGTGTATCTGATGCATAAAAAATACCGACCAAAAATTGCCACTTCAGCATCTCTGAATGAGGGAAATCATGTGGGGTATTGAGCAATACTTCATGGACGTCGCTTGCCACGTCATCTCTAAGCTCTTGGTACTTTTCAGTGTATTGTCTTGAAAACGGTGCTCCCTTAGAAAATGGAACAAAACCTGAGGATTCGACAAATAACCTGAAGGAAAAGTTTAACGACTTTAGCGAAGTTGACGGGATCATAGTGGATAGAACAATTACGCGCTTAGGCGATGAGTTCTACTTCTTCTTCTCGCAATCGCTCAACGAGAGTTATCCCAACCTTAAGGAAAATTTGACGGTAAAAGAGAGGCCAACGGCTTTATCTGGAAGCATCATAGAGGTTCAACACTCTAGAAAATCGATCTTCCGTACGGCGTTGTCCCCTGGTCGTAGACAAGCGAAAGAAAGAGCTGCCGATGCCACTCGAGTTGTAGGGAATTACATTATCAGATGGCAAGCAGAGAGACTCTTTCAGGACACTTACGATCTAGACCATGATGAATTTTAAGGAGCCAAGGATGTCGATATTTTTCAGAAAGGCCGCGCTCATTGCGCTGATAGTTTCGCCTTCGGTTTACTCAAGCGAATTAGTTTATACGCCCGTAAATCCAAGTTTTGGCGGAAACGCTTTAAACAGTTCTCACCTTTTTAATCACGCTAATGCTATCAATGATTATGAAGACCCAAGTGCAAGGGATATCTTTGATGAGCAAGAATCAGCCTTAGATCGTTTAGCGTCTAGTTTAGAGTCTCGTTTGATAAGCCAGTTGCTTGCTTATGTAGGTAACGGAAATACAGGGCAGTTAGAAACAGATGACTTTTTCCTCAATATTGTTGACGACTCCGGGACCTTACTCGTTCAAATCGTCGATAAAGCGACAGGGGAATCAACAGAAATCAGTGTTTCGGGACTAAACCCAGACCTCTAATCACAAGGATTGTGTTATGAAATCGATCATTATCGTCTTCTTGACCTTTGTGTTGGGAGGGTGCACTTACTCTATGCAAATTCCAGAGACTTCTGAAACGCCAAAACTGATGCCGAGAGGATCGACTTATACCGATCTCATCTCATTACCTCAGCCTCGCGGCAAAATATTGGTCTCAGTTTATGACTTTAGAGATCAAACAGGCCAATACAAGCCTCAGCCAAACAGTAACTTTTCCACAGCAGTGCCACAGGGTGGGACGTCTTTATTGACGACAGCACTTATCGACTCTCAGTGGTTTGTACCTCTGGAGCGTGAAGGGCTCCAAAACTTATTGACTGAACGTAAGATCATTCGAGCGGCTCAGAAAAAAGATAAGGTCGTAAATAATCATGGGGCAGACTTGTCGTCTTTGAGTTCCGCTAACATCGTCATCGAAGGCGGGATTGTGGCTTATGACTCGAATATCGTGACAGGCGGTGCGGGTGCTAAGTATCTTGGGATCGGTGGTTCTGGACAATATAGAACGGATCAAGTCACTGTGAATTTAAGAGCGGTTGACGTTAGAACCGGGCAAGTTCTATTGAGTGTCACCACCACTAAAACTATCTCTTCACACGAGATTGGGTTCGGCGCATTTCGATTTGTTGATTACAAAGAACTGTTGGAAGTTGAAATGGGCTATAGCCAAAATGAACCGGTCAATATTGCTGTGATGTCTGCTATTGATGCCGCGGTGATTCATTTGATTGTGAAAGGAATGAAGCGTGGAATGTGGTCGCCGGGCGATCCGAATGCATTAGAAAATCCGATTATCGCACGTTATTCCGAAGCGAGTACAGACATACTTTAAGCTACCGAGTAAGCAGCAAAATAGGGCTATGCGGAAAACGGACCTTTCCCTTAGCCCTGTTTTTTTCTTCAAGCAACTCAATGATCAATTCACATCGCACGTAATATCTTTTATCGGTGTTTCCGAGGTAACAAAACAAACATACGCTTCCGCTGGCTTATTCGGGCCTATTCGAATGTAACCTGCCTTTATTTCATCTTCATCAAACGTCACCGAGTGAGAGCTTCCCGTTTGGTTGTCGTAAAAGTTTGCTTCAAAATTGTTGTTCATTTGGCTTGCGATACGGTTTCGTGTTGTAGATGTTGTGAACGTAATATTGGCGCAGCGCATCGGTGGTTTCTCTGTAATCAAAAACTGTCCGCTTTCTTTATCTAATACACCGCCTTTGGTATCCGGTTGTATGTCTATCGCCTGAAACTGTTCAATGGTGCATGTTTCTTTGGCTGAGGCTATTGAGGGCATCAGCATCGTGAGGGCTAAAGGGAAAGCAAAAAGTACTGGTTTCATTAGAACAACGCCATAGGTAAAAAGAGCGAAAGATAATAGCACTGCAATGGTGCTATTAAATGTAAAGATTCTGTTATTAAGGAAATGCTTTTATAACGAAAACAAAATGAGGTTGAGCATCGTTAGCTTTTTTAGCTAGTCTCAAATTGACATTGGGCTGATTGGCTTTGTGATTGCTGAATGACACTGAAGCCTTTCTTTTCTAATAACTGTATAAGGTTACCTTCTCCAATTAGGTGCAAGGTACCAACTACTATCATGTAGTTCCCTTTAGTCTTAAGCTTCCAATCATTGGAGGATAGTTTGTTTGCCCAGTCTATGTTGCGATCGGTTAAGAATGCTTTCTCAAGTTCAGGCGACATCTCTGACAGTTCTGAGAAGGCTTCCAGCTTCGCTAAATCACCCGCTTTCCAGCTTTCAATCAGGCAATGAACCACGCGATCAGTTTGGTCAAATTCTTCAAGGCTACTGACTAACCACTCTTTACCGTCGTCCTTTTGTTTTGTCATCAGGTCTATTTGGAATTGCAGAGGCTCCAAACTGATAACCGGAACATCTTGGGTAGTCGCTTTGTTCGCTAGCGTCGCATCAACGCCGCTGGCGGAGCCATAACCAAGGTTTTTTAACTGCTGCATTTGTATGGAGAGAGAAGTTGCCCAAGGCGGTGAGCGAAGCAGTTGTTGCGTCGGCATGCCCAATGATTTTGATATGTCGGTTAATAATTGCAGCTGTTCTGTATTGAGTACATCGGCAGTCGTGAGTTTGTTGCGGGGATATACAACGCCATCAGACTTTCTGATATCCGTTTCGATAACTAACCCATCACTGTTTTTTAGCGCATCGGTGATCGCTGAAGGAAGTGGGTACATACTCTCGTCCCCAACGTGCACGGAACCTAAGATAGTGAGTGTCAGTTCATCCTTTTTTGCTTGCCAATAAAGGGGCTCGGCGACCGCTTGCCTAGCTGAAAAAGCGAGAACGAATAAAACCATGTAGAAGAATGGGCGCAAAGGGAGCTCCTTTAGGAAGTATTAAACTCGTCAAAATCGATTTTGACGTTGTTTTTTAACGGTTTTTTTTGAGAACGATGTCACGTTGTTTGTACGAAAAGTATAACAACACCAAAAAACTCTTAAACCTTTCTCAGTAACAACGACACGATTTTATGAAATCCTTTCAAAAGATTGTGATTCAATTCTCAAATGTTACGTCAAAATAAAACTGACGGAACTGTCGATGTCGGTAACTTTATGATTTTAATAAGGTTAATTTTATCAATATTTTTTTAGATTTGAAGTCGATCACGTTATTAACTTGATTTAATTCACGGTAAAAAATAAGCCCATATAGTTTATCTAACTTTCGAAGCGCTCCATTTTGCTTCTTACTCAATTTTTAATTTATGGGTGAATACGATGTTGAAGAGAAACTTACTATCTGTAGCGGTATTGGCTGGCCTAACAGGTTGTGCAGTAACGCAAGCACCAGAACAAAAAGTAGTGAATGCACTGGCTGATAATCTTGATGTTCAGTACGAAATTCTAACTAATCATGGTGCGAATGAAGGCTTGGCTTGTCAGGACCTAGGTGCTGAATGGGCGTCATGTAATAAAGTGAACATGACGCTAACCAATGACGGTGAAGCGATTGACTCTAAAGATTGGAGCATCTACTTCCACAGTATTCGTCTTATTTTAGATGTTGATAATGAGCAATTTAAGATCACTCGCGTTACTGGTGACCTTCACAAGCTAGAACCTACTGAAAAATTTGACGGCTTTGCGGCTGGTGAAGAAGTGGTTCTTCCGTTAACGAGTGAATACTGGCAACTGTTTGAAACTGACTTTATGCCAGGTGCATTCGTGACGGCGCCAAACGCAGAACCTAAGATGATTGCATCATTGAATACAGAAGATGTTGCATCGTTCGTAACTGGTCTAGAGGGTAATAACCTTAAGCGTACGCCTGATGATAATAACGTAATGGCGACAGCGGTGACGCGTTTTGAAAAGAATGCTGATCTAGCAACGCAAGACGTATCAACTACTTTACTACCAACGCCAATGTCGGTAGAAGCCGGTGAAGGTTCAGTTAGCATTGCTGGTGGTATTGCCCTACCTAAAGACGCATTCGACGCTGAGCAATTCGCAGCAATTGAAGAACGTGCAGATGTGGTAAACGTAGATGTGAGTGGCGACCTACCTGTGAGTGTCGCTGTTGTTCCTACTCAGTTTACGGGTGATTTAGCGAAATCTGGCGCTTATGAACTAAGCATCTCGGAAGAGGGGATTGCAATTAAAGCGTTTGATAAAACGGGTGCTTTCTACGCAGTTCAGTCTATTTTTGGCCTAATAGATAGTCAGAACGCTGAATCATTACCACAACTGTCAATTAAAGATGCGCCGCGCTTTGATTATCGTGGTGTGATGGTGGACGTGGCTCGAAACTTCCACTCAAAAGATGCCATCCTAGCAACGCTAGATCAAATGGCGGCATACAAGATGAATAAACTGCACCTTCACCTAACGGATGATGAAGGTTGGCGTTTAGAAATTCCAGGTTTACCAGAGCTAACGGATGTAGGGTCTAATCGTTGTTTTGATTTGGATGAACAAAGCTGCTTACTGCCTCAGCTAGGTTCTGGTCCAACAACAGACAACTTTGGCTCTGGTTTCTTTAGTAAAGCGGATTACGTCGAGATCCTAAGCTACGCTAAAGCGCGCAGCATCGAAGTTATCCCTGAAATTGATATGCCAGCACACGCTCGTTCAGCTGTGGTATCAATGGAAGCGCGTTACACTCGTCTCATGGCGGAAGGCAAAGAAGCAGAAGCGAACGAATACCGCTTGATGGATCCGCAAGATACATCGAATGTAACCACGGTTCAGTTCTACGATAAGCAAAGCTTCATTAACCCATGTATGGAGTCATCAACTCACTTCGTCGATAAAGTAATCTCTGAAGTGGCGGCAATGCACCAAGAAGCGGGCGTACCGCTAACGACTTGGCACTTCGGCGGCGATGAAGCGAAAAACATCAAGTTAGGCGCAGGCTTACAAGATATTAATGCAGAAGATAAAGTGGCTTGGAAAGGCAACATCGATTTGTCTAAGCAAGATAAGCCGTTCCAACAATCACCACAATGTCAGTCATTGATCGCTGATGGTACTGTAAGCGATTTCGGTCATCTACCAAGCCACTTCGCAGAACAGGTTTCTAAGATTGTTGCTGAGAAGGGTATTCCCCACTTCCAAGCATGGCAAGATGGTCTGAAATACAGCGAAGGCGAGGAAGCATTTGCGACCGAAAGTACACGCGTGAACTTCTGGGACGTTCTTTACTGGGGCGGAACTTCATCAGTATACGATTGGTCAGCAAAAGGGTATGACGTGATTGTCTCTAACCCAGACTACGTATACATGGATATGCCATACGAAGTTGATGCAGCTGAGCGTGGTTACTACTGGGCAACACGTGCAACCGATACTCGTAAGATGTTTGGCTTCGCACCAGAAAACATGCCACAAAACGCAGAAACATCATTAGACCGTGATGGCAATGGTTTTACTGGTAAAGGTGAGGTTGAAGCGAAACCTTTCTACGGTCTGTCAGCTCAACTTTGGTCAGAAACAGTACGTACTGACGAGCAATATGAATACATGGTGTTCCCTCGCGTATTGGCAGCAGCAGAGCGCGCATGGCACCGAGCAGATTGGGAAAACGACTACAAGGTTGGTGTTGAATACTCTCAAGAAACTAACTTAGTGAATAAGCAAGCGTTGAACAGCGACTTTAATCGCTTCGCGAATATTCTTGGTCAACGTGAGCTAGCTAAGCTAGAAAAAGCGGGTATTGATTACCGACTACCAGTTCCAGGTGCGAAGGTTGTTGACGGTAAGCTAGCGATGAACGTTCAATTCCCAGGTGTAGAGCTGCAATACTCTGCTGATGGCGAAAACTGGCTAACATACGATGAGCAACAACGTCCATCAGTTTCTGGTGAGACTTACATCCGCTCTATTTCAGAAAGTGGTGAGAAAGTAAGTCGAGTGACCTCAGTTAAATAATCGATAAGCACTATTAGTAGAAGAGCTCCTGACCTTTATCTTATTCAAGATAAAACGGGAGCTCTTTTTGTTTACTGCGAATTAGGTGCATATCCAAAACTGAAACATATAGAAATCGCCTTTGGTCATATCATCAACAATGCACATAAGGTGACTTTAATCCCAAAAGTGACGCGCTTCTCATTATTCTCTTCAAAAAATAAGCCCCCTGTAAAAAACTCTAAATCAGATGTGATTCAACTATCTAGATCTAATTTTTCTTCGTGAAATAACGTGATCCCGATCTGTATATTTTTCCATCTTAAGTTTTTTATCAATTTTTATGTTTTTAAGTTGTTGATTTTAAAGTTTTAAATAACTTGTCTTTTTTTGATAGTGAGAGGGATCACTCTGCTGTCCCTTTTATTTTTAAACGCGAATTAATTCGAGCAACATAGATTTCATGCCAGGGAGGCTACCAACTACTCAAGCGGTGAAGGTGAATGATGTACCGAAGATGTGCCGCTGAAAAAATTAAACTAAGGCAGTTTACTATGAAAAAAATTATCGCTCTAAGTGCTCTTTCTCTTGCTTTCGCTTCTAGTGCTTTTGCTGGTTCTTCTTACGTAACGGGTAACATCCAAATTCATGACGATGGCCGTATCCACGGTTCTGACATGACTTCTACGCTAGAAGCTGGTCACACGTTTGACAACTCTCTAGGCGGCTTCACGGTTTATTCTGAGTTTGATGGTATCCAACTGGGCAAACTTGAATCTGAAAATGGCGGTGCAGGTAATACTACTCCAGGCATCACTGTAGGTGGTGAGCAATCTTTCAACATCACTGACAACCTATGGGTTGCTGCGGGTTACCAACACCTATTCTCTGCAGGCGAAAGCATTCAGTTCCGTCCACTAGTTAAGATCGGTTACAACTTCGACAACGGCATCTCTATTAGTAACCGTACTCGTGCACACATCGATGATACTTCAGCTAATGCTGACACAGACTACCGCATGGATAACCGCATTGCTTACACAGTGAATGCTGACCTAGCGCTTAGCTACAACAACGTATACATGATTGATGCTGAAGCGATGGACCACGAGTTACGTGCAACATGGACTCGTCAAGGTGTTCAACCTTACTTTGAATTCCGTAGCCAAGCTAACGGTGTAGATTTCGCAAACGGCGATTCTAAGCAGAACAACGCATTCGTATTCGGTGCTTCTTACGGCTTCTAAGCTGATTCGCTTGGTTGCTTAGTCTATTAGATTATTAGCCGAGTGAGCTTCTTCGCTAAATAGCTTTTTGCTAAATAGCTTGCTAGCTAATTAGCGAGGGGAACATAGCGGTACTAACAGCCCGGTTGGTGCCGCGACAAGATTTGCTTTACTGTCCAAAAGCAAAGAGCCTAGCAAGTAAACCACAGTCTTGGGTTTACTGAATGCTAGGCTCTATTTTTATGACTTCTTTTTATTGCTGTGTGTTGGTCTGTTTAGGTTCTATTTTCCGTTGTAGTGACGGTATTCAAACACCTGACCTTTTTCATTAAACGCATACACAGAATACTCGTCTTTCTTATCGCCATACTCCATGCCTGGCGAACCCATTGGCATACCCGGAACCGCTAAACCAATCGCATTACGTGGTGGGTTTTCTAGAAAGGCTTTAATGTCATCTGCTGGAATGTGTCCTTCAAATACGTAACCGTCGATCTCTGCAGTGTGGCAAGAGGCTAACTCCTGTGTTACCCCTAGCTTCTGCTTGATTGGGTTCATATCATCGTGGAGCTTCTCAGTAACATCGAACCCAGCATCTCGCATATGTTCTGTCCATTCAGTGCAGCAGCCGCAATATGGAGATTTATGGTTTAGCACATCAGTAGCCAAAGCCTGTCCTGAAATTGCAGCGAGTGCAGTAAGAGTCATAACTTTACGAATCATGGTTAACCTCATGAATATGGTTATTATTGATATTAGAATGAGTGGGTTTGAACAATCTCAGCCTGTTGGCGTTGCTTACCACAGTAATTGACGACATCGCCATTGCTGCACCTGCAACTACTGGGCTAAGCAAAAATCCAAAAAACGGGTAGAGCAGACCGGCCGCAATAGGAATGCCAAGCGAGTTGTAGATGAAGGCACCAAATAGGTTTTGCTTCATGTTTCTCACGGTCGCTTGGGACAGTTCTATCGCGTTACTTACAGACAGTGGCGACGAGTTGAGGAGTGTCATTTGTGCACTTTCAATCGCAACATCACTGCCACTGCCCATTGCGATACCTATGTCGGCCTGAGCAAGCGCTGGTGCATCGTTAATGCCATCTCCAACCATAGCCACACTCTTATATTGTTGTTGAAGCTGAACAATATGCTGAGCTTTCTGCTCTGGTAGTACTTCCGAGATAACCTCATCAATACCGACGCTTTTGCCAATCGCTTGAGCAACAGAATCGTTGTCGCCTGTTAATAGCACAGTGTGAATTCCGGCGGATTTTAGTTGAGCAATGGCTTGTGTGCTATCTATTTTTAATGCGTCTGAAATGCCTAATATGCCTACCAGTTTTTGGTCGATGACTACGAAGATTGGCGTCCATGCTTGTGTACGGCAAAGTTCGATAAAGTCACGGCCTATTTGAGTATCAATACCAAGTTGGGTTAGGTATTTAAGAGAGCCGACTTGGACGTGTTTTCCGTTAATGTTGGCTTGTACTCCAAGGCCTCGGCGGTTTTCAAATTCGCTGTGTGGGAGTACTGAAACTTCCAAGCTCTCTGCATATTGGCAAACGGCTTTGGCGAGTGGGTGCTCAGATCCTACTTCCACTGAATAAGCGTAAGCCAGTAATTCCCGTTCCGTTAGATTAGGGTAAAAGGCCTGTTGAACGGTTGGTTTTCCTTGGGTCAATGTGCCTGTTTTATCAAACACAACAGCATCGATTTTGCTAGCTGATTGCAATACATCGGCGTCTTTGATTAGAACGCCAAACTCAGCGGCTTTGCCAACGCCGACAGTAATTGAAAGTGGTGTCGCAAGGCCTAATGCACATGGGCAAGCGATGATCAGCACGGTCGTCGATACGACAAGCATGTAGCTTGCACTTGGTTGTGGGCCAACAAAAAACCAAACTAAGGCGGCAATGGCAGCGATCGCGACTACAACAGGAACGAAAACAGCAGAGATAGAGTCGGCAAGCTTGGCAATTGCAGGTTTACTGCTTTGTGCTTGGCGAACCATCTGGATAATGCGAGCCAACATAGTGCTTGAGCCAATTCCTGTCGCTTCAATAATTAAGCTGCCGTCACCATTAATGGTACCTGCAGAAACGCCATCATTAACTGATTTTACGTTGGGAAGCGGCTCACCAGTTAGCATGGATTCATCGATGTAAGACTCACCTGATACCACAACTCCATCAACCGGTACTTTCTCACCCGGTTTGACACGTATCTGCATACCCACTTGGATAGCTTCTACAGCAATGATTTGCTCTTTGCCATCGACGATAACCATCGCTTTTTGAGGCTGTAAATTAATCAGTGCCTGTAGCGATTTTGTAGTGCGAGCTTTGGCTTTGGCCTCGATGTAGTGACCCAAAGAAATAAGGCCAATGATCATCGCGCTCGCCTCAAAGTAGACGTGGCGAGAAGCTTCAGGGAACCATGATGGAATGAGCACAACCAACATTGAGTAGAACCATGCTGCGCCTGTACCCAAAGCTACTAGCGTGTCCATGGTCGCGCGTTTATGCATCAAGGATTGCCAAGCATTGGTGAAGAAGCTGCGTCCAGAAGTGGCTAACAACACTAAACAAACCACACCAATGAATCCCCAAGCCAGTTGGTCGTTAAATGTAGTAATGGTCATGCTGCCGCCGAACACGCCCCATGCCATTAGCGGAGCCCCAAGCAGTAGTGCGCTCACTGAGTTTTTCAGGAAGGCCTTTTGAGTGCGAAGTTGCTGTTCTTGTTGTTTTTGCTGTTGAGTCGCTGCATCGTCGACAAACTCGGCGCCATAACCTGCAGCTTTCACCGATTTGATTAGAGCGTTTTCAATGATGTCTCTTGTTTGAGAGGTGAAAACCAAGGCAGTCTGCTCTGCAAGGTTAATCTGTGCTTGGTCGACGAACTCATTCTTTTTCAATGCTTTTTCGACCGAAGAAACGCAACTCGCACACGTCATTCCCTCAAGAACAAGGTGATAGGTATATTGGCTAGCAACGGGTTCAGTTAAAGTTGCTTCTGTAGGCGCCAGCTTTTTATCTTCTTCTAAATCTGAACTCGATGAAAGGTCATTCGTTTCAGAGTAGGGAGCTGCGTGATAACCCACGCTTTCGACCAGCTCAATAACCTCGGATTCAGAAAGCAGAGTAACCAGTGATAGCTCCTGTTTGCTGACTTCTAGGTTTGAGGTTTGCTCGGTTTGTTCAAGCGCTTGAGTCAGTTTGCTTACACACTTTCCGCAGCTGAGGCCGGATAGCGAAAGGTGCAGCTGATTACCCATAGAATAGCCAAGCGTTGCTAACTGTTCGTTGAGCTGAATGTAACTAGAAGGAGTCGAAATATCGATGTAGGTTGGCGATATGTCATTGATCGTCGTGTTGTTGAGATCGCCAAACAGTGTGCGGACTTTCTTTGCACAACCCATGCAATTTAGGCCGTTGAGCGCGGTTGCGTAGTGATTCATATCGATACTCCAATTCTCATCTACGCCTAACATAAACCTTCCCGTAAGGGTAAGGTCAAACATAAATTCAAGAATTTGATCTTAGTAGAATATGAATGAGTGAGTTACGTTTGTGGATACGCGGGGAACTAAAGTAAAGCGTGGTTTTTATTTATTGGTTACAGGCTGTAGATTTTCGACTTCGAAGCTGGATTTAGCCTTTCTACAATCGCTTTCGCACAAGATCAGCACATTAATCATTCACAACTGATTGTAGATTTAAGCGGTGGTGATAAAATAGCGCCCAAAATTTAGTGATATTTGTCTGCTGCAGGCTTTGTAATAGCGATCACTAAAAGAATCACCTACATAATCAAGGTATTTAAATGACGGTTAAAACTCGTTTTGCTCCTAGCCCAACTGGCTATCTTCACGTTGGTGGTGCACGTACTGCACTTTACTCTTGGCTATTCGCTAAGAATCAAGGTGGTGAATTCGTTCTACGTATCGAAGACACGGACCTTGAGCGTAACTCTCAAGAAGCGGTTGATGCAATTCTAGAAGGCATGCAATGGATGGGTATGGAATGGGACGAAGGTCCTTACTACCAATCTAAGCGTTTTGACCGTTACAACGAAATGGTTGATAAGCTACTTGCTGAAGACAAAGCATTCAAATGCTACGCGTCTAAAGAACTGCTTGATGAAATTCGTGCAGAGCAAGAAGAAAACAAAGAAATGGCTCGTTACGATGCGAACCACCCTAAAATTGTTGCAGCAAACGAAGCAGCAAAAGAAGGTGATGCATGTGTTATCCGTTTCCGTAACCCGAAAGAAGGCAGCGTAGTATTTGATGACCAAATCCGTGGTCGCATTGAAATCGCGAACAGCCAACTTGATGACCTAATCATTCGTCGTACAGACGGTGCACCAACATACAACTTCGTAGTGGTTGTGGATGACTGGGATATGGGTATTACACACGTTGTTCGTGGTGAAGATCACATCAACAACACACCTCGTCAAATCAACATCTATGAAGCACTAGGCGCGCCAGTTCCAACTTTCGCTCACTGTGCAATGATTCTTGGTGATGACGGTGCAAAACTTTCTAAGCGTCACGGTGCTGTTTCTGTAATGCAATACCGCGACGAAGGTTACCTACCAAATGCACTAAACAACTACCTAGTTCGTTTAGGTTGGTCTCACGGTGACCAAGAGATCTTCTCTCAAGAAGAGATGATTGAATTCTTCAGCCTGAACGCTATCAGCAAGTCTGCTTCTGCATTCAACACTGATAAGCTACTTTGGTTGAACAACCACTACATCAAGACTTCTGAGCCTGAGTACGTTGCTAAATACCTGCAATGGCACCTAGACGCACAGAAGATCGATACAACAAACGGCCCAGCTATCACTGAAGTGATCAAGCTAGTTGGCGAGCGTTGTAACACGCTTATCGAACTTGCTGAGCAATCTCGTTACTTCTATGAAGATTTCTCTGAGTTTGAAGCTGGCGCAGCGAAGAAGCACCTACGTGGTGTTGCTAAAGGCCCACTAGAGCTTGCTCTTGCTAAGGTTGAAGCACTTGAAGATTTCACTACTGCAAACATCAAAGATGGTGTAATTGCAGCTGTATGTGAAGAGCTAGAGATCGGCATGGGTAAAATCGGTATGCCACTTCGTGTAGCAGTAACAGGCGGTGGTCAGTCTCCTTCTGTTGATGCTGTGATGGAGCTTGTTGGTAAAGAGCGCGTAATCGCTCGTATCAAGATGGCTCTTGAGTTCATCGCTGAGCGTGAAGCTAACGCTTAATCCTATTTCTCTTGTTTGAGATAGAATGTACTTGAGATAGAACGATCATCAGCCGACAGCTTAATTCGCTGTCGGCTTTTTATTGTTTAATGAAAATACGGTCAACGTATTTTAGGACGAGACAGTTATAGCAAGTCTTGAGCTTTTGCTAAAACACTGAGTTTTGGGAATATATTTTGGCAGCTGTGCTGGTGGTTCATCGGGTTCATATCTGCAATCGCATCTTCGACAATCACCACGTTATAACCCAGTTCAAATGCTTGTCTAGCCGTTGATTCGACCCCAATACTTGTTGCTACCCCGGTCAGATAAATATCCGTAATACCTTGCTCACAAAGCTGCTTCTGCAAATCTGTGTTGGTAAATGCACCCCAGGAATATTTGGTTAGATAGCGATAATTAGGGTTTAGGCGCAGGCTTTCGATGACCTCTCCCCATACGATCTTTGATGCGTCAGGCTGAGCCGCTTTATTTTGCAGTTCCGTTCGGCCTTGTGGACGACCGGCTACATTAACAATAATTACGGGTAAATCAGCATCATCAAATGCATCGCAGAGAGCAAGGCTATTCTCTATGATCGGTCGGGACACGGTTTCCGGTAATTGATCAACGATACCTTGTTGCAGGTCGATAACGACAAGCGCAGAGCATTTACTCATTTTCATTACTTTATGCCTTAGTGGTCTTTGTGTGAGGTTATAGTGGTTAACTTTTACGGTGTATTAAGCGGGTGTAAAAGCGGATGAAAGCCAGTGCAACCATCATATAAATGAGTAGGTTCAAAGGGGTAGTGACGTCATAAACAGGCACAAGTTGCGTTGCGCTCATGGTAATCATTACTAATAGGTTGCCCCCGAGAACTCGATAGACCATCCACTGATTACCAGCGAACAGGCGATACACCGTAAAGACATTAACAAAGTAAAATGCCATTAATTGCCATACTTCGGTCATCGAAGGTAACAGCAGAACATACTGAATGAGGAACAGTGACCCAAAGGCTAAGTAGCCAATGGTCCAGTGCTTTATCATTTGCCTAGGCATGTTGCTTAATATCAAGGCGCAAATGGCACTGTTAATGATGAACAGACTTCCCGACGATATTGGTAGATATATCCAGACTAGAATTGCTGAGATGAAGCTCATTGTGCCGACTAACGTATTGCTTAATCGTTGCTGGCTGTTGTCAAGTAATCGGGCAAATAAGCGCTTTTTCTTAAAGTTACCCTGGTAGAATTGTTTGACTGTCTCTGGAAAAGGGGGCTTGTAATCGACATTAACCGATGATGCTTCAATAAAAGCCATAGCCTGGTTAAGTATCGAAAAATCATTGTGATCAACCCCTTGATCATGGGCGTTTTGCAGTAACTGTTTGGCTACCCAGATTGCTTGAGTTTGCTGTTGATGCTTCCACTGCTTTCTGGCAGGCATACGGCCATGCAAATCGGGCAGGCGCATCAGATCGTTCAGCGCTTTGAAGGTCGGGCTTTCAATATTTAACTCGCAGCTCGTGTGTAACTGGAAACGCTGCGCTGAGTCATTGTAAGCGAGTGAATGAATGAGGGGAGACATCGCCTCTAAAACAACACTGACTTCGTTGTTAAAGCGTGTGTCATCATCCTCAGGCCAAACCACGCTATAGATGGTCGTATAGACCACGAAGCCAAGCAGGGTTTCTTGCAGCCTTAGTACCGCAATATTAAATGTAGCTACACCATCAAAGCTGCCAGATATCGCCAGCAGGATGCAGACAATAAATGCCGTAATGTAAGCATAGCCGATGACCGGATCGGAACCCATGTATATACAAATTGCGAGTAACAGTGCGATGTTTGCTAAAAAATAATATCGATCTTGCCCAAAAACAGCGATTAACCAAAGCCCGACAAACGCGCCACAAAGCGTCCCCAACAATCTGAGAATGCCTTTTTTCTTGCCAGCAGTAATAGTATCAGTGATGGCCAATATATTGACCACGATAGCCGCCCAGTAAGGCTTCTCAAGGTTAAAATACAACGCAAGGTAGATAGCTAAACAAAATGCTAGGGCAACCTTTATGGCATTCTTGGCTGGAGTGCTCAGTGACTTTATAATGAGTAGCATAGTGGGGTTTAGCGGCAGAGGGATCGAATACGAGGATATTGCCTGATCTTTTGGTCAGCCTAAACTCTAGTTTGAAGGCCTTGATCCATCAAATATAGCAACTCTATTGCATCGTTTAACATTCAGGGGAAGGGGGGCGATCAGTCACTCTACTTATACGATATTGTTCGATGCTGATAATGATCGATAGATCTTCTAATAGTTAATAGCGATAGAACATCAGGTTTATCGTTCTTCTAAGCTGGCTAGTTGTTCCGATTATTTTAGGTTCATCGCGGCTTTC
>NZ_JBFRJM010000085.1:0-525 GCF_041468865.1 Vibrio sp. 10N.286.52.C3
ACTGTTTGCCGGACTCAATTTCGATTCAAACTAAGTTTGAATCACTCTTTATTTCCACTTTTAAAAAGTGAAGACAAAAAGCCAAGACACTTGAATGTGTTTGTTGTGTTTATACCGTTCTTATTAAATAAGAGCAGATAAACATTGAGAACTTTTAAATTTGATTGAATTACTCGTAAGTAAATCAATCAGTCAGCTTTCCAAATTGTTAAAGAGCTTGATTCAATAAAATGAACCATTTTTAAAAACACTTAAATAAATGTGCTTAAAGATGGTATCCCGTAGGGGAGTCGAACCCCTGTTACCGCCGTGAAAGGGCGGTGTCCTAGGCCTCTAGACGAACGGGACATAGGTTACTCTTAACTTTTCTAAACCTAATCAATCTGTGTGGGTACTCATCAAAGATATCTTCGTATAAGGAGGTGATCCAGCCCCAGGTTCCCCTAGGGCTACCTTGTTACGACTTCACCCCAGTCATGAACCACAAAGTGGTGAGCGTCCTCCCCGAAAGGTTAAACTACCCAC
>NZ_JBFRJM010000086.1:0-12238 GCF_041468865.1 Vibrio sp. 10N.286.52.C3
CGCGATGAACCTTTTTTTATTCCACTTATGAATAAAAACGCCTTTTATATAAACAAATGTTTGTCATGTGATAGAGCTAACACTCTAATTTGGGTTTTGTAATAAAATGATGTTTTATTGGTAAGTATATGTTTAATATGATTTTAACAAGGTTCAGCTAACGGTTGTATGCTCGAAAACATTTGCACAATAGTGTGAAGTGTTTCAAAATTACGAAGTTATATTGAAATTTTTTGTGCATTGAGGTTCTTATGAAAGTCATTGATTTATTTAAACACCGAGGCGATAGCATGTCTTCGCAACACTCAGAGTTTATGCAATGGATGTCTCCAGCTCTTAGAGATTACTGGGGCGACTTTCTTAATCGTACGCAAAATAGCCATTTCTTTGCGTGGGTTCGTGATCACCACAAACCTGCTGTCAATGAAGATGCACCAGAGATGCCGGTGGAACAGCCGATCGTACTTAAGCCAGAAGCACAACTTGTGTTTGATGAGCTTAATCAACAGATCGGTGAAGTCATCCATACTGGCGACTGGATCAATGTAAGTCAAGACCGTATTAACCAGTTCGGCCTTGTTACTGAAGATATGCAGTGGATTCACACTGAGCCTGAAAAAGCGGAAACAGACTCTCCGTTCAAAACAACCATCGCACATGGTTTTTTAACTTTATCTCTGCTTCCTCGATTGACTGACAGTGTTGACCCTGACAAGTCTCAATTCCCAACAGCGAAGATGGTCGTAAACATTGGTCTTAACCAAGTACGTTTCCCATACCCTGTTAAATCGGGCAGTAACGTTCGTGCTAAAAGTACGCTAACAAAAGTAACGCCAATTAAGAAAGGCCTAGAGATTGAACGCGAAATCCGCGTAGAAATCGAAGGTATTCGTCGTCCTGGCGCTGTGATCGTTTCAGTGATTCAACTTCACTTCTAAACGAACCATATAGATTCCAAAAAAAGAGAGAGCTTAATGCTCTCTCTTTTTTTTCATAAGATAAAACTCACTCACTTATTTAATGCGAGTGTAGCCGTACTCTTCGATAAGGTCTTGCCCTTGCTTTGACTTCACGAATTTGATGAAGTCTTTGCTCTCGTCAGAAACTGAGTCTGTCTTATGCAGCAACAAGAATGGGCGAGCCAGTTCATAGCTGTGGTTAGCAATGTTCTTAGATGTTGGCTCTACGCCTTCAAATGTGATTGCTTTAATCGAACGGTCGATCGAACCAACAGAGATAAAACCAATCGCGTGTGGGTTATGGTTAACAATCGTTTTAACCATGCTGTTGCTGTTTACAACCAAGTTATTTGGGTTGATGTCAGACACTAGACGGTCATTAATGATCTTCGTTAAACCAAGCAAGCTTTCGAAGCTATAGCGTGAGCCAGAAGACGCTTCGCGAGTGACAACTGCGATAGGCTGATCTGCGCCACCCACAGCTTTCCAGTTCGTGATTTTGCCTTTGTAGATATCGAACAGCTGCTCACGTGTAACGTTGCTTACAGCGTTTGAGCGGTTAGTTACTACAGCTAGGCCGTCAAAGGCAATTGGAAATACCTTCAACTTCTCGTCTTGTTCGCGGTCGGTTAAATAACGCGAGCTCATACCGATGTCAGAGACACCTTTATTAACCATGGTAATACCTGCTGTAGAACCAATGCCCTGAACCGCAATATAGTTATCAGGGTGAGTCTTGTTGTACTCCTCAGCTAATACATCCATCACTCGTGATACTGAAGTGGAGCCCGAAATAGTGGTTTCTTGTGCTAAAGCAGCATGAGAAGACAGGGCTAAGGATAAAAGAGAGGCAAGCGCGACTCGTAACATAAACAACTCCTAGTTAATAACATTTGTCGCATATGATAGGTCGGTTATATGACACTTTTGTGAAATTACATACTCTCGATGTATAGCTGTTCGCTTGATGAGTCGTAGCTTTCTGGGTTTCCGAAAGCAAGATTCGTTTCTGGGAGCAGGGCAGGTATTTTGATTACGCTTGTTCGCTAAAATGTTTGTTGAGTCCTAAGCTAAGTAGAGGAATTCACTACTTAGAAGTTTCTATGAAGTTACAAGGGGTGTTATGTCCGTCATTCATATCGAGCTGAATCGTCTTTTAATTGGGGCCGAGAGGCTCTGTACATCTCGAAATCGAAGTTTACCTGTCGAGCTAGGCAAATCCCTATATGAAGAGTGTGAGGGTGGTGTGCTGTTTTCTCAGGCGCATTATCTACTCGACTCATCTCACAGTGATTATACAAACGAGATCGTCTGCGTGACTTTTGATGAGTCGCTGTCTTGTTGGTTAGTGATGGTGCCGCTTGAAGGGGATGTCGAAACCGACTCTGTGAATTGGGGGCCGTATCCGTACCTTCCTAAATCGAAGGATCTTGATGCTATTTTGGCGGAAATAGAAAAAGACCCTAAATCGTACTTCTGGTCATAGTCACTCTGTTTTCACGTTTGCTGGTGGCCTGCTCGCAAAGCTGAATCAATGAGTATCAAAACTCAACCACTGAATCCCAAAGCCAAATCATCTCATCCCACACCCAAGTGGCTTAATATTGAAGCCACTTGGTTTACACCAGTTCCCAACTAAGACGTCCACATCAATCTATCGCTTTGTTTCTTTAAACTTGCGGCTTTACGCTCTGCAGTTGTGCTTGTGCCACTAGCGATCGGAAGTCTTTTGGTGTTTTTCCGTGATACGTTTTAAAGGCCGTGCTGAAGTGAGCGGCACTTTTAAAGCCTGACTCATACGCGATTTGAGTGATCGACTTATCCGATGTTCTTAGCTGAGTGGCTGCATGAGCAATACGTTTTATCTTTAATAAGTTTGAGAACGACAGATCTTCAGCCGATAAGCGACGTTTAAGCGTAGCCGGTGACATTCCCATGTAACTGGCGAGCGTATCCAAAGAGATATTGTTTTCAATGTTTTGCTCGATGTAATGAATGACTCTTTGGGTCACGGTTAACCTTGAAGCTCGAGCAATAATAGCCAATAGAGCTGGGTACTGTTCCACCATCAAAGACAGCAAACTTAAGCCTAATTGAGTGAGTGCGTAGTCATTCTGAGAAGAAGAGTTGGCCAGTGACATGATGAGATCTTTCAACTGACAGAGCTCAGTATCCGTTTGATTGAACTTAATGTACTTGTCTGGGATTCGAGCGGACTCTAAATCGCTGAACTGATTAATGAACTTTTGAAAGATAGCCAAATCAAAATCTAAGCAGGTTGCGCTGAATTCGCCATTTTCAGTGTTAACCGTGATGTCTTTAATCTGACCAGAATTGTAAAGGGTGAAATCTCCCGCTTGCAACGAGGCTTGAGTACCATTGGGCAACACAAAAGAAATGCTGCCTTTCGACACTATAAAGATACCGTTTTTAGAGGCAGGATAACGTTCTCGTCTCCTGGGAATGAAGTTTCTGAACTGAGTAACTGTGATTGATGACATAGTGAGCTTCTTTGACGTTGTAAATTGATTGCTTATTGATTGTTTTTTTAAGTATTGTTTAAGCATGAGACATTTACAAAAAAGGCGCTAATAATTAGCGCCTTTAGAAGTGAACCTTTGAAGCTTTTGACCTTGATAGCTTTGACCTTGAAAGCCGAAACCTTGAAAGCTGTAGCTGTTAACGCCTTTAAGCTTCGGTTTCGTTTGTCGTTTCAGGCTCGCTAGGCAAGTCCGCAAATACTTGAGTAGGTTTTGCTACTAAGTTACGGTTTTCCTGATTAACTTCAGAGAGAACTACTTCTAAAACGTCTCCCAGTTTGTATACCATTTCTTTATCGATAGATACAGTACCCATATCACCGTTGCACTCTATTCTTTCTTTATTATTAAGAATGAGAGATCCAGGGATAAATGCAGCAGCACCATTTTCAAGTAAACGTACACGCATACCTGCACGGTTAATATCGAAAATCTCAGCTTGGAAACGAGTTTCTTCTGCTGGAGCATTGGCTAGAGTGCGAGCATACAACCAATCGCCAACATTACGCTCAGCCATGCCGTGGTGACGGCGGTGCAGGGCAAGTTCATCACCGATAGTTTCATCTGGTGTTTGAATTGGCGCTTTACCTAAGATGTGTGCTTTAAGCATACGGTGGTTAATCATGTCGCCATATTTACGAATTGGAGAAGTCCAAGTTGCGTAAATATCTAATCCCATCGCGTAGTGCGGTGCAGGCTCATTGCTGATCTCGCTATACGCTTGGAATTTACGAATACGGTTGTCGTAGTAGCTGTTATCTAAAGAACCTAACCAACGACGTAGAGTAGCAAAACCTTCTAGAGAAATGATTTGCTCTTCAGTGAACGGCGTTTCCGCTTGCGGGTTTACCAGTTCAAGAACGTCGGAGATTTTCTCAGCCTTGAAACCAGAATGGCAGTTAAACACACCTTGGTTGAAGCTCTCTTTTAGTACTCGGCCCGCACAGATGTTCGCGCTGATCATTGATTCTTCAACCAGCTTGTTTGCGCTACGACGCATGTCAGCGTGTATAGCGACAACATCGTTATCTTCGCTCAGTTCAAAGCGGTAGTCAGGGCGATCTGGGAACACAACAGCGTTTGCTGAGCGCCATGCTGAACGTGCTTGAGCAAATTGGTGAAGATCAGAAACAATTGCAGCAATCTCTTCTGATGGTTGCCATTTCTCTGATGCACCTGTTTCTAGCCAGTCTGATACGTTGTCGTAAGCAAGACGAGCATGAGATTTGATGTTTGCAGCGAAGAAGTTAATGTCATCACCGATAACGCCATCTTTAGATACCGTTACTGTGCAGCAAAGTGCAGGACGAACTTCGTTCTCGATCAGTGAACATAGGTTGTCAGCAAGATCACGAGGCAACATTGGGATGTTGCGACCAGGAAGGTAGATAGTGAAACCGCGCTCGCGTGCCACTTTATCCATCGCATCATCTGGAGAGATGTAAGCCGTTGGATCAGCAATTGCGATAGTCAGTTCAAAATCACCGTTCTCTTTCTTCTTCGCGTAAAGCGCGTCATCCATATCTTTTGTGCTTTCGCCATCGATAGTCACAAAAGGGACGTGCGTCATGTCTACACGTTCAAGATCGGCGTCATCGTTGATTAGCCAGTTGTCGATGCCTTCAGGCTCACTGTTTGGTAGATCGTTTTGTGCTAGCGTTACCCACCAAGGTGCAATCTTGTCGTCAGCGTCTGTGATTTTCTCAGAGATCTGAGCCAAGAATCCGTTGTCACCTTTTAATGGGTGTTGAACGATATGAGCAACAACCCAGTCACCTTCTTTAAGCGTTTCAGGGTTTAGACCCTTCATTGCTTTCGCTTTAAGTTGCAGTTTTTTGAGCTGCGGGTGATCAGGAACAACGTTCAATCGGCCTTTGAAAAGCTTAACTCGTGCAATAAAGCGAGTAAGACCTTGTTCAACCAATTCCTCAGGCTCTGCTACTTCGCGCTCTTTCTCTGTGCGAATGATGGCAATCACCTTGTCACCGTGCACACATTTCTTCATGTACGGAGGCGGGATAAAGAAGCTTGTTTTGCTATCAACTTCGAGAAAACCAAAACCTTTTTCAGTGGCTTTGATGGTACCTTCCTTTTTAGGGAGGGTTTCTTGGATTTGCTGCTTGAGCTGAGCGAGTAGAGGATTATCTTGAAACATTTTGACTTTTATCTATCGAGGACAATTGAGCACACTATAATCATTGCGAGGCTTGATTACTACTTAAAGGCGAAGTGAGCGTTAATTAATTGCCCTCTTATTTAACTAGGTCAATTTGCTAGGAGATGGGTGCTGTGACGAGATATTCATCAAGTTTTGACGATATGATAACCAGTATTGATGTAAAAGCGAAAAATATGTGATGTATTTCAATTTTTTCTGGATTTTTTTATGCATTTAGGGAATAATCCGCCTCCCTTAGACGTCCCTAATGGCTTGAAGTGTTTTATTACTGCTTCGTAACTCTGAATGGAATCAGTATCTGATTGGATCAGTATTGGAATTGATAGAGCTCCCGGGACCTTTTGTTTACTTATATATAGTGGGATCCCAATGTCCGAATCTGTAATTCAATTTAATGAATTAGCCCTAAACGATAACATTCTTTCAGCTCTTGATAGCATGGGTTTCGTTTCTCCGACTCCAATCCAAGCAGCAGCTATTCCTCTTCTTCTTGAAGGCCGTGACGCACTAGGTAAAGCACAGACTGGTACTGGTAAAACAGCAGCATTCTCTCTGCCTTTACTTAACAAAATCAACCTGAACCAACACAAACCACAAGCAATCATCATGGCTCCTACTCGTGAGCTAGCGATTCAAGTTGCTGCGGAAATCAAAAACCTTGGCCGTGATATCAAAGGTCTTAAAGTTATTGAAATCTACGGTGGTGCTTCAATTGTTGACCAAATGCGTGCTCTAAGCCGCGGTGCTCACATTGTTGTTGGTACTCCAGGTCGTGTTAAAGACTTACTAACTCGTGACCGTCTACACCTAGATGAAGCACACACATTTGTTCTTGATGAAGCAGATGAAATGCTGAAAATGGGCTTCGTAGATGACGTTACTTGGATCCTAGAGCAAGCTCCAGAATCTGCACAACGTGTACTTTTCTCTGCAACTATGCCTCCAATGGTTAAGACTATTGTTGACCGTTACCTACGTAACCCGGCTAAAGTTGACGTTGCTGGTACTAACCACACAGTTGATAAAGTAGCGCAGAACTTCTGGGTTGTTAAAGGCGTAGAAAAAGACGAAGCAATGTCTCGTCTTCTAGAAACCGAAGAAACTGACGCGTCAATCGTATTCGTACGTACTCGTCAAGACACTGAGCGTCTAGCTGATTGGCTATCTGCACGTGGCTTCAAAGCTGCTGCACTGCACGGTGATATTCCTCAGTCTCTACGTGAGCGTACTGTTGATCACATCAAACAAGGTGTTATCGACATCCTAGTTGCAACTGACGTTGTAGCTCGTGGTCTTGATGTTCCACGTATCACTCACGTATTCAACTACGACATCCCATTCGATGTTGAATCTTACATCCACCGTATTGGTCGTACTGGCCGTGCTGGACGTAAAGGTAAAGCGATCCTACTAGTTCGCACTAACCAAATTCGCATGCTTCGCACAATCGAGCGCGTAACTAAGTCTCAAATGGAAGAAATTCAACTTCCTCTACGTGACCAAGTTGCTGCTGCACGTGTTGCTAAGCTTGGCGCTGAACTTGAAACTGAGAAAGAAAGCAAAGCACTAGAAAACTTTGCAGGTCTTATCTCTACTCTTCAAGAGTCTCTAGAAGTTGATGCTGCTACTCTAGCTGCAATGCTTCTTAAGCGTCAGCAAGGTAAGAGCCCACTATTCTACGTTGGCGAAGACCCAATGATCGCTGCTATTGAGCGTGATAAGAACCGTCGCAAAGAGCGTCGTGAAGATCGTGACAACGGCCGTGACGGTGGTGGTCGCAACTTCAATACTCAAGATTGGGATACTTACCAACTACAAGTTGGCCGTGAGCAAGGCGTTCAGGTTAAAGACATCGTTGGCGCACTAGCAAACGAACTTGGCCTAACTAAAGGTTCTATCGGTGCTATCAAGCTAGACCAAGGTTCTACTTACGTTCAACTGCCAAAAGCAATGAACTCTGAAACTGCTGGTAAGCTAAGCAAACTTCGCATTCGTCAAAAAGAAGCTGGCGCTGTAGTTGTTGATTTCAATGACTTCCGTGAGCCTCGTCGTGGCGGCGGCGGTCGTGATGGCAACCGTGGTGGCAACCGTGGCGGTCGTGATGGTGGCGGCTACCGTGGTAACCGTGAAGGCGGCAACCGCGAAGGTGGTAACCGTGAAGGCGGTCGTGGTGGATACCGTGGCAACCGTGATGGTGCTCGCGATGGTAACTCTGCTGGCGGACGTGATGGCGAACGTCGTTTCGACCGTAACCGTGGTGGCGATCACCGTGGTAACTTCCGTGGCGAACGTGGCCATGGTAACGGCAATGGCGGTGGTAACCGTGGTCGTCGTCCAGAGCGCAACGAAGGTTAATCAACCTGTCGCTTAGACGCTTTAGGTCTAGACACTGAATTTAAAAGCCGAGCGTAATGCTCGGCTTTTTTGTGCCTGCTATTTGAACTTAAGCTTTGGTTGGCTCGATATTCGTAGCTAACTTACTTTAATCAAGCTTCGTTCCTGTAACTATGCTTCGTCCATGAAACTAAGCATCGCGCCTAGAACGAATGTTAGTGCCAAAACTTAGCTGTATCGCGTTCTAAGCCTATACCAAAACATTCTAAAACAAAGAGTGAAGGCTATCTAAGCGTCGTTACAGTGCATCTATTCGTAGAGTTGTGCTCGAAGGCAATCAAAATAAGATCAGATCACTATTCTCAACTTCAGTGAGCTTTTTGATGCAAACACTGAGCAATTGAGAAATCGAGCAAAAAGTTATCGGTAATGATAAGCAGACGAAAGGGAAGGGTGGTTGTTTTTTAAGCGGATCACCTGCATTTGTTCGAGTCGCTTTAATTAACTGAATCAAGTTAAAAATAACGTGAGCACTCGTTTGCGTCACCTGTTCATTAATTTTCTTATTCAACTATTTTTTAATTTCGCTCTCGAAATAAATAATTTAATGACCAAGATCAACTTAATTGTGTTCATTTAGTGATTTTTTCAAAACAAAAGTTGAAAGATTCAAAAATTATTGAATAATGGACTTAACTAAAATTGAAGTAAACACTTCATCCAATTCGTACTGAAACAGGATCCATATCCAATGTCTAATTCGTTTGTTCTGGTTATTAACTCGGGTAGTTCATCCCTAAAATTTGCTGTAATCGATTCTGTTTCTGGTGAAGCAGTATTAAGTGGCCTAGGGGAGTGTTTTGGTCTTGAAGATGCTCGTATGAGCTGGAAATATCAAGGCGAGAAAACTGAAATTGCCATTCAAGGCGAAGATAACCACCACAAAATTGCCATTGGCAAATTGGTTGGCCTGATGGAAGATCTAGGCTTCACTGCTGATATCGTGGCTATCGGTCACCGTATCGTTCACGGTGGTGAGAAGTTCACTCAAACCGTTCGTATTACTGAAGAAGTAACGAACGAAATTGAAAGCCTATCTGACCTAGCTCCACTTCATAACCCTGCAGGTGCTGTCGGCATTCGTGCTGCGATTGAAGCTTTCCCTTCTCTACCTCAATTTGCTGTATTTGATACGGCTTTCCACCAAACAATGCCACAACGTGCATTCACTGGTGCAATCGCAAAAGAGCTATACACAGACTTCGGCGTACGTCGTTACGGTTTCCACGGTACGAGCCACTACTTCGTTAGCCGTGAAGCTGCGAAGATGGTTAACAAGCCTATCGAAAAATCTAGCTTTATCTCTGTTCACCTAGGTAATGGCGCATCTGTATGTGCAATCAAAGACGGTAACAGTGTTGATACTTCAATGGGCTTCACACCACTTTCTGGCCTAATGATGGGCACACGTTGTGGTGACCTAGACCCAGGCATCATCGAATACCTACTTAAGAAAGGCTGGTCACAAGAGCAAGTATTTAACTCTCTAAACAAGGAGTCTGGCTTCCTTGGCGTGTCTGGTCTTACGAGCGATGCTCGTGGCATCTTAGAAGCAATGGAAGAGGGCCATGAAGGCGCTAAGCTTGCGTTTGAGGTGTTTACTTACCGCGTATCAAAATACATTGCTTCTTACCTTGCAACGCTAGATTCTTTAGACGGCATCATCTTCACTGGTGGTATCGGTGAGAACTCTCTACCAATTCGTCGTGAAATCCTAAACAACCTTAAGATTCTAGGTTTCGTTGAAGATGTAGCAGGTAACGAATCTGCTCGCTTTGGTGCTGAAGGCATCATCGGTAAGTCTGAAATGCTAAACGCATTAGCAATGGTTATCCCAACCAACGAAGAATTCGTGATTGCTCAACAGTCGGTAGAACTACTGTAATTTACTTTAAAAACAGATGGTTAAAAGCGAGCTTAGTGCTCGCTTTTTTTGTGCTCATATGTTGGATACACCATCGCTAAGTGGCCTTATAGCGAGATAGTCAAAACTCATTCTATTGATTTCGGCAAATCATTTTGTAGCTTCAAACTAGTGATGTTAGGGCTGGCTTGTGATGCCCCAAAAACGCCTAGAATTGAACTTGCAAGGTTTCAGATACAAAAAGTAATAGATGCGACGATCTAGCCCCATCGCCCTCAATGAAATTAAGACTATTGCTTGAATGTAGTGCGCCACTGAATCGGCGATACATGAAAAGCCGATTTAAAGTGCTTTCTGAATACACTGTCAGAGCCAAAACCCGCTTGCTCTGCAACTTGAGGTATCGATAGTTTCGTGGTTTCTAATAGACGTTGGCTAAGCACCAAACGTCGGTTTTGCAGCCATTCACCAAATGTACAGCCATAGGTGGATTTAAACTGGCGTGTGAAGGTACGTTTACTCATCGCACAGCGCTCAGCGACTTCATCTAGTGAGTGACACTGATTAAGGCTCTGCTCCACCAGCTCAATCACAAGGCTAATACTTGTCTCTGTAAGAGGTTTTATGTTGACTGGTGCTGGTATGTATTGCTGCTGTCCACCAGTACGAGATGGCGCAGTCACCATCTTACGTGCGAGATCATTCGCAAGTACACTGCCACACAGGCGGCGCACTATGTGGAGACAGCAATCTAGCGAAGCTGCTACCCCTGCTGAGGTAATGATAGTCTCATGTTCAATAAATAGAGGGTTTGGATCAAAATTCACCTTAAGAAATTGCTGCTGAAATTGTTCGGAAAACGCCCAATGGCTTGTGGCACGTTTTCCATCGAGAACGCCAGCACATGCAAGTACATAAGACCCGAGGCAGAGTCCTACTAGTAGCTTACCTTTCCCATGATGCTCTATTAGCGCCTCTATAAGTCGCTCACTTGGCTCTGGCAGGTCATTTGGCCAGCTTGGAACAATCACAATATCCGCCTCTTTAATAGCGCTCAAATCTCTATCGATCACCACACCAAATCCTGAGCTTGTTTCCAATGGCGAGCTTTTTTCGCTACAGATTTTCAAGTCAAACCGAGGCGGCTGATCGAAAAAGATATCTTGAAACACCATACAGGGTACAGAGAGATGAAAAGCACTGATCCCTTCAAAGGCAATCAAAGTGATTTTGACTAACTCGGTTGATTTCTCCATATTTGTCTCGATTTGCGCGAATATTGACTTTCGAGACAGTATGGCAAGGTTACCGAAAATAGCATACTAAATCACATAGAGAATATGACTCATGAGTGAATTTAGAGAGGTATTATGAAGATCCATCACCTACGTAGCGCAACTTTTATCATTGAATCTGGCGAAAAATTTATCCTTATTGATCCTATGTTGGGGAAAAAAGGCTCTATGCCTCCGTTTTCAGTCATTAAGGCTAAGGCCGCGAAAAATCCAACCGTTGAGATGCCAAGTAATGCCGATGAGCTACTAAACAAGGTTACTCATACCTTAATTACTCACAGTCAAACACTTGGTATCAAGGCATTACAACATGGAGATCACCTAGATCCGGCAGGTGAGACGTTTTTAACAAGTCGTAATATCCCAGTTGCGACACCAGCCAAAGATAAGGCTTACCTAGAAAAATACGACTTAACGGTAAATTGGGGAATTGAAGACTGGCAAACTATCGACTTTTTAGGCGGAAAACTAACTGCGGTTCCTGCTTTACACGGTCATGGTTGGATTCATAAGCTAATGGCAAATGGCGTCGGATTTTTCTTAGAGCTTCCCAATGAGCCTTCTATTTACATTAGCGGAGATACGGTTCTAACCGATGATGTAAGACGAGCTTTGAATGAGTTAAAACCCGACATCACAGTGGTGGCAGCAGGCCGTGCTCGTATGGATGTTGGTCAACCGTTATTGATGTCTATTGATGAGGTCATGGAGTTTATTCGCCTTTCCCCTAATAAGGTGGTTGCGAACCATATGGAGGCACTCAATCACTGTGCAGTGACTCGACCAATTCTTAAAGAAGCAATTGATAAAAACGGTTTGTCAGATAAAGTCCTTATTCCTGCTGATGGTGAGACCTTGGAGTTTTAGATACCTGAACTAATCCGGTGACTCCCGATTTAAGTAAATAGTCTAAATGATTTCTGTCCAAAAGCTTCTCGGATTGAATTTTTACCCGTGGCACTTTCTAACTCGAAAGTGCCCCATTGTTTATATGGAATCCACGTATT
>NZ_JBFRJM010000087.1:0-6047 GCF_041468865.1 Vibrio sp. 10N.286.52.C3
CCAGTAGAGATACTGCCTGTTTGGTCCAAGCTACATCATGACCTAGGAAACCTAGTGATGCCAATGCTTGGTATCCATCTCGCTCTGCACTGGCAGTGGATAAAAGGTGTGAGCAGAAAAATGAGACAGAAACACAACACTAAGGCAGGTGTATAATGAAATATCTCGTTTATCGTTGGAAACAGCGCTCTGCTATTGTCTTAATCATCTCGCTTATCATCTGTGCAGTAATGTGGACCCTAGAGCTATCAACTTGGGCAGAAACAATAAATAGTGAAGCAACCGAGCTTGCACTCGAAGAAGGAAAACGAAACCTATCTGGGTTAGCGGTTTTCGGCGTCTCATTTGCTAAGCTTACTGTGCTGACCATGGTGCCCGCCTTTTTGTGTTATGGCGTGTTAAAGCTCTCTGCTTTTATCTTCAAAAACCGTACACACGAAAACCAAAACAAGCCTACTCGGCAAGTCCACTAGTCAAACAATGTCTCAGCCAGTGCGTCAAACATTCGACGCGCCCGCTGTCAGTGAACTAGCTGGGGCAGGTCTGCCTTTTGCCATTCATTACTATTTGTATATCAAAGTTACCAAATCATCGAGACATAAGTTTGGATGCAAAAGTCACAATGGGGCACAAACGTTCTAGCTGTCATGTTCACGTTGATCGTATTGGCACATATCTGGACAGCTTAATAGCGCTTTTCTTACAGTTCAGTATTGATTGTGTAAGTTGCTTTGGAGATTTACCTGTTTCTTATATCAAACCAGTGACATAGTTAACAGATTGATATTGATTAATATACCTAATAAAAACGCGGAGTTATCATTCACCGATTACTTTACGTATTTCAGTAGGACATTCTCATGAAGTTAAATTTGGTTCTTAACCACACAAATCAAGTCGAGCGATCAAAGTTTGTAAATTGCATCGATAAGCTATGCCAAGACAGCAAAGGAGATTCTGATTTAACCAAACAACTCGAGAAAATCGATGGCCAACTTAAAGCAGCATCAGGCAATGAAATCACGCAATTATTTAGTCTAATTCAGACTCTTTTCCAAAAGCACCTAAAAGAACAAATCGCTATCGGCGGACCTCAAGTGTCTTTACTTATCAATATCCTAGTCAGAGATGGGAATTGCATTGCTACCATTCCTTGGATTGAAAATCTTTATGCCAAAGAATATACCGAAATTGATGAGCTAAGCCAAAGCCTCATCAAAGAGATTGAAGAAAATGACTCAAGCGACTTTGAGCGATTGAATCGCCTAGATATATACCGTGAGTGCATGAAAACAGCATTTAACAACGATTTAAGGTCTAATCGCACCGCAAAGATATCTGAAGATGAACGAAGCATCTTAAATGTCTTAGCTGAACGTCTAGCGCTTTCAAGAGAGGAAATTCATGCGATTGAACACTCTGTCGACCCAATTCCAGAACTAGGTATTGAAAGTGCATTAGAGTACCTTCGAGAAAACGGTGTCATCCTTATCAACCGCCGTCGCTCTGAAATTATGATTGCCGATGAAGTTATCGAATCTCTTCATGACGTTCTTGGCAAAGAGCTGCATGATAAATATGTCCTTCGCATTCTAAGGTCACTTTCTGATGCTGATCTTTCCAATATACTCAAAAACCACGGCTACAAAATTCGTGGCATTGAAAGACAAGACAAAATAACCACAATTTCGCACTCTGGCTTATCAATCAGAAGTATTTTAATGACAGATCTTCACGCTGAAGATGCCACTCAAAATCAGAGAAAAGAACGAATCAAGCAACTCATTGAAGATATGGACCTCGATATTTCAAGAATAGGGACAAGGCTACAAGACCGCATTGATGTTTTAATTGAACACCTAAGGTCCTCAGAAGAAGAAGAGTTTAACGTACTTAGTGTAAGTGGCTATAAAGAACTACTCGAAGCACTGTCTCAAAACGAATTAAATGTTGAAGATAGGATTCGAGCAGACTTCGAAATTGAGAACAAAGAGACGCTCGACCCTGAACGCCTCAAAGCACTAAGTATCACACCATTGGATATCCTTTATCTCTATAGTAATGATGAGATTAAGACTATCCGCAATGATATGAATTTGCCTCGACGTGGCAACCCTAGAAGCCAAATTATCGAGAGCTTTGCCAGTGCCAATGATCGACTCATCGAAAACTATCATCTTTTGGCCTGTCGTGACCTTCAAGGACTTCAATCAGCAGGTATTGATATCAAAGAAGCAGATATCGGTGTGAAATTTGAGGAGGCGACTCGTTCGATTCTAGAGCAACTAGGCATGACTGTTGATGAGGATTTGAGAAAAGATATCAACACAGCTAAAGACAAGGCTGACATCATCATTTCGTTAGAAAATGATGATGTTATCGTTGGTGAAGCAAAGTCATTTAAGAATGGACAATTTTCCAAATACTCTTCAACGTCTAGACAAGTTAAAGCATATGTTAAGCGCTGTGAAGCCAACGGGCATCGGGTCGCTCAAGTACTTATTGTTGCACCTGCATTTTCTGATGACTTTGTTGATGCAGCTGATATGGATACAGAGATAAACATTTCTTTACTAGAAGCTGAGGGATTACAGAAAATTCTAGCCGCATTTAAACAGCGTAGAAACCCCAATTTTTCACCTAAATTATTGACTAAAGGTGGGCTACTGAAAGCTGACTTGATCTCCAAATCAATCTAAACACTGTTTATTGTCCGTTGAGACCTAGGGGTTACCGCTAGGTCTTTAATTTCTCTATCATTTTAAATTCTTGATGAACTAGAGCCAGATAGTTCACCTTCGTTAAGTCTAATATTGAGGTATAGGCAAGGCCTGAAAAAGCTAGACATTCTACTGGCATGAGAAAAAGTCAGTCAAATGACGCTAAGCAGAAGTATACGGTCAACCCGTCGTAAGGTTTGGGGCAGATCTGAGCTAGCTGGCACTTTTTAGAAAAGTGCCATGAGTAAAACTTCAGGTCTATCAAGCCTCTGGACAAAAACGCGTTAAACTCAAAACTCTAATTCACTTAACTGATATTAGAAAAAGTATCTTGAAACCTTAAAGCTGAGAGGTTGATACGGCGACGTTGAACAATGAGTCTTAGATCTCTAATCAGTCACGTTAGTATGGGTGAAGCCTGAAAGTGATAGACTTAGAAAGCGTATTAATAATAACCAACAAAAGTCTGGTGAGTGTGTTACCTTGGTTGTTATCCCTACCGCTTAGTGGGGACTTCTTTTCTTTTCCGAACTCGCATCTCGGCACTCCTTAGTTGCCCTCCTAAGCCTCACCGCAGGCTTTAATTATGTCCATTTCAACCCAAAAGTTAAGAAACATCTTCAAACTCACTAGAATTGAAAATGTAGAAATCAACAACGACGTACCCCATTTCGCACCTTGGTTACCACTTGCTCAAAAAGTAAAACCTGTAATCCCTTCGGCGATTGTATATTGCGAAGGTAATTTTGGTAAAATTGATGGTAAAACCGCTAATGGGTTAGTGAGACATTCGTTAAGCTATCGTATTCTATCGGTTATTGATAGTGAGTCTGCTGGCTTAGATGCTGGTGAAGTTCTTGATAACAAAGCCAATGGAATACCGATCCTTGCTAATGCTGAAGAAGCTATCATTCACGCAGAAAGCATTCCTGATTACTTCATTTTTGGCATTGCGCCATCAAGTGGCTTTTTATCTGACTTAGATAAAAGCATCATTTTAAATGCCATGTCACTAGGAATGAACATCGTAAATGGCTTACATGAATTCCTAACCGATGATCCTCTATTTTTAGAAGCCAGCTTAAAGAATAACGTTCGAATATTCGATACTCGCAAACCCAAAAATAAAGGCGAACTGAAAACGTTTAGCGGGAAAATACACAACGTTAAATGCCCGAGAATTGCTGTAATGGGGACGGATTGCGCGCTAGGAAAACGAACAACAGCAACAATATTGGCGAATGAACTGACTAAAAAAGGCCTTAACGTCGTTCTGATTGCCACTGGTCAAACAGGCATTATGCAGGGCGCACAATACTGCGTTGCACTCGATGCTGTTCCTTCACAATTTTGTGCCGGTGAGTTGGAATCTGTCATTGTACAGGCCTATGAAAAAGAAAATCCGGATCTGATTATTATTGAAGGGCAAGGAGCCTTGAGTCACCCTGCGTTTTCAACCAGCGCTTTTATCTTACGTGGCAGTTGTCCAACGGGTGTGATACTGCAACATGCCCCTAAACGTTTATATCGTAGTGATTTTCCTGATTGCTCAATGCCTTCGATTGCCTCAGAAATCAATCTTATCGAAACGTTTTCTAATACCAATGTTATTGGACTAACACTGAATCATGAAGATATGTCGTTGGATGAAACACGTTGTGCGATAGACACTTACACTACCGAATTTGGTTTACCGGTTACTGATGTCTTGTCACAGCCTGTTGAACATCTACTGCACATCGTAACGTCAGCCTTTCCTATAATAGCAAGTAAACTGGCCGAAAAAGGGTGAACTACCCTAGGTTAGACATCGATTGTGGGAAAGTTCATCATAACGCTCAGTTCCTGATTTCTCAGCTCTCACTGAAAAATATATCCGTTACGCCTGTAACAAAAGCCTTCCTCGGCCACCCTATCATCGCACAAGTTCTTATTGATGCTGGCGCACCAATGTTAGCCGATTCAAGAATCGAAAATCTTCAAAAGATGACTGAATCTGGCATTTCTATCCCCAAAATGCTGATACGTACACCCATGCTCAGTCAAGTGGCGAGCGTAATAAAATACAGTGATATGAGTTTAAACTCTGAAGTTGAAGTGATTCAGAGGCTTTCACATGCAGCGGAACAACAAAATTGCCGTCACGATATTATTATTATGGTTGAGCTTGGCGATCTCAGAGAAGGTGTGATGCCTAATCGCGTGATTGATTTTATCCGTGAGATTATTTCTTTACCAAACATCACGATAAAAGGAATTGGTACGAATTTAGCTTGTCGGTATGGTGTCGCTCCAGATGATAAAAATATGAATATTCTTTCTGATCTTGCCGATGGAATTGAAGCTACATTTGGGATCAATCTAGAAATTATTTCAGGGGGTAATTCTGCTTCAGTTAACTGGGCTCTTCAGAGAACAGGCTTAACTCGAGTCAATCACCTTCGTATAGGAGAAGCAATTTTTTTAGGCTGTGAGCCTTTAGAGCACGAAAATATCAAAGGCTTACATACAGATGCGATTTCTTTGACCGCTGAAGTGATTGAATCCAAAATTAAACCGGCTTTGCCTTGGGGAAGTCGGGGGTTAAATGCTTTTGGTGAAAAAGAAAACCTTCAAGATAGAGGGGAGGTATCGCAAGCTATTCTGGCATTAGGCCGCCAAGATGTTTGTGTCGGCGGGCTTAAGGCTCCGAATGGGATTAAGATCATGTCTTCAACTAGCGATCACCTTGTCCTTGAATCCTCACAGAAACCACTACTTGTAGGGGAAAAAGTCACATTCAGTTTAGATTACAGTGCGCTCTTATCTTCTATGTCTTCACGTTATATCCATAAATATTTTAAGGCACCTAAAGGGAGAAGAAAGGAAGAAGGAGCGCATAATGCTACGAACAACTGTAATTCTCTTCGTCAGTGTCATGCTTAACGGTTGTCAGATAAGCCCAATAAAATCTAATGGACTTGCCGATTATAGAGCGACAGTTATTTCAAGCCAACTTCCACAAGAGTTAGGCTCAATCACACTCGTAAATGCTCAGTCAGAGGGCAATAGTGTCACTCTTGTTTTCATAAAAAAGAAAACTTTGAATATGGACCGCTTAGTAGAAAAAGTCGCCGTTAGTTTTTGTGACAACATCGAAATAAGACCACTATTAGAGAGTGGGATCTCTTATCGAATCATTACCTTAGGAAAAAATGAGAAAGTAGAAAGCCTTAACGTCATTTCTCTAGCTAAGTGCTCTAATTGAATGCTTAGCAGTCGAATGGATAAAAGCCAATACGAGTTGTTCAATGTACTCAATGACACTATTTTATTGAGGTTTGACCG
>NZ_JBFRJM010000088.1:0-5569 GCF_041468865.1 Vibrio sp. 10N.286.52.C3
GTAGCGGCTTCGTTCAACAATCGCATCAAGTCGCCGCTACGTTTTACGGCCCCTTATGCGGGTGAAGATTTACCATACTTGAGATAATTTATGAGTTGCTAATTTAGTAAAGACGCTGACAAAGTTTTGTCCAGAACCTTCACAGATGGCACTTCTCAATTCAGAAGTGCCCTATTATTGGCGAGATCTTTTACTCATTCACACCCTGTTCATGGGCTTTTATCGCACTAAAACTTATCCATTCTTCTCATGCTGTTAATCCCCGAGATGTTTCACGGGATGTAGATTCCACCTTTCCTTCAGCGTTAGCTAACCTTAAGTTTTTTTCGATCAGTTTGTAGGTGTTTGAGGTAGTTTTTGATTTCTTCAGAACTCGCTTTCTGTCCGTCAGGCCAATCAAGCTCACTAATCATTACAGAACCTAGCCCATAAATCGGTTTATCCAAGGAGCATCACTTGGTTCTTTGCCACCACAAATGAGTATTTCTAATGGGCGTGATCCAGAGTTAAATCTAATAATTGATTTTGGTAATCTACTCATCTTATTTCCCTTAATTACTTTAATAATCAAGCCTTCAGCGATGAAATTAACACTTCACTGCCGACAGGCAGCTTAGCCTTGGGTAAGCATACTGATAGCCTTAAGGTTACATATCAACGCTGTACGTAAAAAATATTTAGTATAATTAGCATATACCTCACTCGTTCCACAAAAAAGCCTCGCGCTTGGCAAGGCTTTGGTCACCTAAATGTTCTGGATACATCTCGATAAAAGTTTTCATGACTGCCCAACGCCATTAGGGTCAGGACTAACGTCCCGTCTTCATCGTAGTTGTACCCGAGCAAGGTGAGCTGTTTGTTTATCTTAAACTTGTGCACCCTAAGAAAAGACAAATCGCCTTTCTTCATCACGCCAATAAAAGGGTTTTCTATAACCCCTTTCACTGCTTTATCTAGCTCTTGTTTCTGGTTTTTGTGTAGCTTTTTTACAGCCTTGGCAAATGTCGTAGTTTGCTCAATCTTTGTTACTTTCGCTAAATTCATAAGAGGTCGTATTCCCGTGCTCTAATTCGGCATGAGCGATGATTGCCTGTAGTACGAACTCATAGGTTAAGTCAGGGTTATCCTCCATGATCTTGCCTATTTTTGCCCAATGTTCAATTTGCTTGGGGGTCGTTCGATTTAAAGCTGTTCCAATAGTTGCAGCTCTATCTACTAGGCTCTCATCAAGTCTAACGCTTGTAGTAGCCATATGTCTTACCTTGGTTGATGGTCATTTGTTTGTTGATGTTAATTGTAGCGTATTGCATCATATGTGGCAATTTGCAACAAAACCTTGCTAGTGTGAGGTTCGGTATTCAAAAATAATACTTTTAAATCAAACGATTAGTTAAAATTAAGTACTAGGCTCTATGATAAAGTTTATGCTTGTATAATCTAACGATATTGTGTTTTTTTCATTTTTGATGAACTCCCGTGATTGAAGCATTCGCGATCAAAACTATCGCTCGCTCAAAGAAATCGTTGCTCCGCTATCAAGTCTCAATGTGGTGACAGGTGCCAACGGTAACGTAAGTCAAATCTGTATAAAGCTCTTAAGCTGTTTAGTGAAACAGCTGATGGATACTTGATTTCTGCGTAGGCCAAAAGCGGTGGATTAGAATCTATATTTTGGGCCGGCCCAGAGTGTGATATCCGAGTTAGTGAAAGTATTTAGAAGTACTCTTATTTTGGAACTCTCCGAAGCAGACTTTATTGACACCTAGCTGAGTCATTTTCCTTATGATTCATGTGCAGCAACAAGTCAGATGCCAGTGCTTTATCTAGATTTAACGGCACATCCGTTTTCTAAAGTAGATGAAGATCTTATCGTTGTATCAAAATATCCTGCATAAGAAAAAGATAGCTTCTTGGTTTGAAGGATGCCAAGTTATATAATATTACATAGTGTGATATAATTACATTTATATCACACTATTTGTGTAGGGTTTACTATGGATAACAAAAAGCTAATTATCAAGCAAAATCAAGTGACGCTGTCACACTTAAAATCTCAAAAAGAAACACAAGAACAATGGTCCACGCAAAAAGAAACACTCAAGCGATTTAAGGTTCAGTTGCCCGACTTAACTGACAGTTTTGCGCCCGATTGGCATGAATTGCCTAAAGTTGTAAAACAACTGCAGGTGTTTGATGACAATCGCGGCGGTCTCAGCACCAACACATTAAAGATGTTGTCCTTCGTACTACGAAAGTGGGATTATTATTGTAAAGCCGAAGCAATATATAGTTTCCCTATTAATGAATACATCTTATTAAATTGGTTCCGAGCATTAAAAATCGAAGGTGTGAAAATCAATACCCTTCGACAGTATCGAGCCCAGTTAAGCTTGTTCCATAAAATAATGGAAATTGAAGACATAACAAAAAAGCTCTCCGTGAAAACCTTCTTCACTTCGCTTCCGAAAGATGAAATGGAGATTACAGGAGAACAACTTATTGATTTACAGGCAAAACCGTTCAAGAAAGTTCATTTAAATAAACTAATGGATACTTGGGGTAACCACAAGTACCCGATGAGATTCAGAGACTTAACAGTACTTACTATTGCTTATGGAACCTTACTACGTGAATCAGAAATTGGGGCTATCCGAAAAAAACATATCACAATATTGGATAATCGAGATGTTAACATTGATCGTGTCTCATCGAAAACTAGTATTACCCCTGAACCTAAGCGATTAACAGGTCGCTTTGCGTCCATTCTTCGCACGTATTTAACAGAGTATTGTGAAAATCTAGAAGACAATGAATATATCTTCAGCTGGCTTACATCAAAAGGCCTGAGGCCAGCGGCGTACAGAGAAACCCCAATGTCTGGAATGACCGTTGATAGAATTTACCAACGTGCACATCGATGTTTAGAACAATCTGGTGACGTTGTAACTAGTAAACGTCATCATCGAGACATCTGGAGTGGCCACTCTAGCCGTGTTGGTGCGCTGCAAGATGGTTACGCCGCCGGGTTAAGCTTAACCCAATTAATACAGCTTGGAGACTGGAAAAGCGACAGTATGGTCCTGAGATATTTAAGAGGATTAGACAATGAAAATAGCCCCAATCTTTTGTTACAGGATTAACCCTCTAAATCATTTTAAAATTCATGAAGTAAAAGCTTTTATATTAAACCAATATTTAGGGAGAGCTTATGGCTATATTAAGAGTGGCTTAAAAGTTGAGTTACTCTTTCTCGGGCCAACGATATTATCATCACAAGCAGGTATTTTCTTAGAAATCCATTCTAAGTAATCTACTTCATTTAAAGGTTTAGATATAAAGTATCCTTGGAAAGTATCATAGCCTAGTTCTTGTAGAACTTTCAGTTGTTCTAAGGTTTCAACACCTTCGACGATAGGCTGTAGGTTTAATACCTCACAGAAAACTAAAATCCCTTTCAGAATGCCACGCTCTGTTTCTCTGATTGTGTGCCTTACAAACCTCTGATCTACTTTTAGTGTATTAATTGGTAATTTCTGCAAATATGTTAGTGTAGAATAACCAGTACCGAAATCGTCGATAGAAAACGAAACCCCAAACTCTTTACATTTCTTTATTGATTCTGCTGCCGTCTCTATATTGTCGACAGCATGCGTTTCCAATATTTCAACTTCGAGTAATAATAAATTTTTTTCATTTCCCTGTAACACTTTCTCTTTGAGTATAAGAGCAAGTTCTTTAGCTATAAAAGAGTGTGATATATTAATACTTAAAGGGCAGTGATAACCAATTGAACGCCAATGTTGAATTGTATCGAGGGCTTTATTGATAACCCAATTATCAAGGGTGTCTGACAAACCAAGCTTATAGATCTCAGGTAAGAATTGTCCAGGTCCAAGAAGTCCCTTAATTGGGTGATTCCATCTGATAAGAGCCTCACAACCGACTAATGAATTATCCCTAGTACAGACTTTAGGTTGGAAGTGAAAGATAAACTGATTGTCATGTAGACCTCGAAGTATTTCATTCTTAATATTGTGTTCATTTAATTCAATTCTGTCACCGTCATGCAAAAAGTAAACTTGGTTTTGGCCTTGTTGTTTCGCCTCATAAAGGGCAAATTCAGACTGTCTTATTAATTGTTCAGGTTTTACATATGTTTCGTCCGGAAAAGTACTTATACCAGCACAAACGGTAAGTTCGCATTGAGAACCTTTATGCGAAAAATTTAGTGGGAGTTGATTCTTAAAATAAGAAAAATCATTATAGACATCATCACTTAATTTTTCGATAATGATGTAAAACTCATCTCCACTCAAACGAATTACAGATCCGTTTTCTTTTATTAAATCATTGATTTTAAAGTAAAAGTCATTAAGAAATTCATCTCCAAATGTATGTCCAAACTTTGAGTTCACATGTTTGAAATTATCAATATCTATAATCGCGAGAAGGAGTGTTGAAGAAGTATTGACTGCTCGAGACATTGCATTAGACAATTGTGTGTATAAGTCGACTCGATTGACTAGGCCATGTGTAGGATCAAGGTAAGCGATTTGCTCGATTAATTTTTCTTGTTGTTTAAGCTGTGTAATATCAGTCGATGCACCACATAGAGCATACACGTTACCACGTTTATCGAATAACGGTACTTTTCGCGTATTTACTGTTTGTTGTTTTCCAGAGTCTCTTCGCCAATAAGTCTCTATTTCACAATATTGGATACCTGTATCCATAACGCTGTTGTCGATAGAATTTATTTCATTAGCTATCTCAGGAGGGAAAAAATCAGTGTCTTTTTTTCCAGATACAGTATCTACACCTTGGTTAAACTGCTCTCGCATTTTTTTATTGGCATAAATATATTTTCCCTTTCGATCTTTAAGATATATGTAATCATCTACCGTATCTAAAATTGATTTAAGCTTTAGTTGTTCGTTATTAATTACTTTTTGTCTGATGAATACGTATGACAACAATGCAAAGAGTACTGTTACAACCAATAACAATAATATTGAAATAATATCTTGATTTTCTTTGTAGAAAGATTTTGGATTATTAATATAAAGGCTATTAATAGGTAGTCTTTTAATGTCTATGTTATGTTTTTTCAACTGTAGAAAATCAAAATATGCAATAGTAGGAGCATTTATTATAATATCAGGTAGTTCAATATTATCGATGCTAAGAGTTTTTAAAATCAACTCCCCAGCGGTAAAACCTTGTACCTCATGACTCAAAATAATACCACCAGTAGCTCCCTGACCAATACCATGTTTATATGGATGATATATTGGGGCTTTTGTATTATTAGTAATAAATGTAAGTGACTCATCAAAATTCAAGTGGCTGCTATTGGAATCTTTATATGCAGATAAAAGTATGATTGGATTTTTTTCTCTGTCTAATAAAGAAATTTTTCCTGACAAGTCTTCCCATGTTAAATATGATAAGTCTAAAACTCTCAGGAATTCGCTTGAGTTTTTTGTCTTATTCTTTAGCTCAACCAGGTCAGCTTGGCCAGAAGTTGTTGAGTCTACAATAACTGTTAACGGTGTTTTTCAAGGTAGTT
>NZ_JBFRJM010000089.1:0-6422 GCF_041468865.1 Vibrio sp. 10N.286.52.C3
TCACAATAATTCATCAATCTCAATTAGATCACATTTTTACTTTAATTGGTATAAAGACACCGAGCCCCTGCACTTCATGCTATTCCGGCACATATCAGAAAGCCTAGTCTGACGACTAGGCTTTCGTCGTTTCCTGCGTATGTGTTTTGGGTTTTAGTAGTAGATCCTTATCGCTAGCTATGAAGTACTTCTCTATATATCGGGAGGTGCTGCTTGGGAATATAGGTGGTCACTTCTAACTCTTAAGCTAAATAGAGCAGAGCACTAATCTGATTGTTTTACTATGTGAAATTCTCTATCGCGTACGAACCTCGCCGTAAGGAGTGACGAACGTTATTGCTTGAATACGTAAAGGGTAATTGTCGATTATGTTCGTATTGGTACTCGTTTAGCTGCTATCTAAACCATACCTGATACACGTATCTGGAACCCTGAGACTGACTAAGGAAAAGGTAGGATGCTTAACACTTCAAGCTATCACACTCACTATGCATAAATAGAGATGTTGATTCGAAAGACCATCAAACAAACCTAAATAGCTATCTCGTAGATACAAAAACGCCTAGCGTTTGCTAGGCGTTGATAAATAGTGTCTCTAATACATCGACTACAGTATTTGCTTAAGCACCCTATCGGCTTTCACACGAGTGATCTTACGAATCAACTTCTGAACTTCCATCGGGTAGCTCTCTACCTTGTCTAACTGCTTATAAGTACAGATAAGCTGAGTGTGTTGAAGGATGTTATCCACTTCAGCCTGAAACTTGTATGTTAGGTGATGGTAGTTATCTTGGATAAAGATACCGTTCTCTAGATCCAACTTCCATGCGCGTGGATTTAGATTATTACCTGTTAGTAGCATGTAGCGCTTATCTACCCAAATGCCCTTTAGGTGGAAGCTATTGGAATCGTGTTGCCAAAGTCGAATTGATAGATTACGGCTAGCAATATGAGCTTCATTCGCTTTAGCGAAACGGCGTAAGTTCAGTTCGTAAAGGTATGGCAAACCACCAATCGTTTTAAACTCTTCTTCTGGTGAGATAAAGAAATCATTCGCTGTCTTATCACCAACAACAATGCTGACCTTTACGCCACGCTTAAGTGCTTTCTTCACTTCTTTAGCTAGGCTAGGTGGGAAGTTGAAGTAAGGTGTGCAGATGAAGATTTCATCTTTAGCTTGAGCGACGAGTTGGTTGATTCCCTGATTCAGACGGTTACGTCTTTTACCGATACCAACCAATGGTGTTACAGCCACTTGCTCTGCTGAAACCTCTTGCCCTTCGAATTGATACTGAGACCTTGCCAATGATGCTCGAAACTGACGAATCGCTGGTTTCAGTTCTTTGGTCGCAGGCTTGTTCTTATCAGCCAGGTCATAAACAGCGCTGTCCGCAACCATCTGTTCGTGTACGTAGGCAAACATTGAGTCAGCAAGAGCTGCATTGTTTAAAACATGGTAACGATCAAAGCGATAGCGGTCATGGTAATTCAGATAGATATTGTTAAGGCTTGCACCGCTGTATATCACGCTATCATCGACGATAAAGCCTTTTAAGTGCAATACGCCAAAGACTTCTTTGCCGCGAACGGGAATGCCATAGACAGGCACAGAATGTTGATATTTCTCTGCGAACTCTTTATACATGGCTGCATTGCCTTCAGAAGACTCTGCGCCAATCAATCCACGCTGCGCCCGGTGCCAATCGACACAAACGCTCACGTCTAATTCTGGATTCTTTTGCTTTGCTTCATATAAGGCAGTTAGGATCTCACGGCCAGCCTCATCATCTTCAAGATACAAAGCGACTAAACTAATACGAGTCGTTGCGCGAGATATTTCATCAAGTAGGCGAGTTCGAAACTCTTGCGCTGATAGTAGTACTTCAAACTTGTCAGGATTCTGCGCTATGGTTGGCAACTGTATGAATGGATTCCTACTGGCAATCATATTGACTGTTTTACCTTAAAAATATGCAAAATTGCGAACCTTTAATTTTACCAAAGGGATAGCACCAAATACTAGATAATCGAGGCATTCTCTAACAATTTTGCTGATAATGCATAGGAATGAGATCTTTTCCGCTATTCGAATAGCGCTCGTATAAAACTCTTAAACCATTTGGTAGATCTTTAGGGTCTACTTGTACGAATTTGTGTCGCGCGTAAAAATTGATGAGATGAGCGTACGCAAAGCAGTAATCATCTTCCGTAAGCGTATGTTGCGCACAATAATCCATAAGCTGGGAGCCTAATTGCTGACCACGATGTTGTTTTGATATCGCCATACCGGTAAGTAAGCGATTATTTTCTATTGTACGAAAACGCACGACACCGCACAGTTCGTTATTCAGCAATAACGAATAGATCAGTTCACTCTTATTCGCTTTTCCCGTTGGGTAATGTTCTTTATAGAAACGTTTAACTAGGGGAACCTTTACTGGGTCTAATTGAGTAATGATGACATTGTTCATTCAGTCACTGCGCCATTGGTTTATCTGCTGTAGAATGACCGCAGTGTAAGTTAATTGAATATCGCCATGCAATTCCATCTCAATGCTAGTTTAAAAAATGTTCATACTTTTTCCATCGATCAGACGTGTGATGCGTTGGTTGAAGTCACCACTACCGAAGAACTTATTTCGCTTTACAAAGACCCTAAATGGTCAGCTTTGCCTAAGTTAATACTGGGTAAGGGCAGTAATATGCTTTTTACTGAGCACTTCGCTGGCCTGGTCATCGTGAATAAATTAGCCGGGATTGAGCTGGCCGAGACGGACAGTCATCACCTACTGCATGTGAGTGGTGGCGAGGATTGGCCAAGCTTGGTTGAGTGGAGTGTGGATAAAGAGCTGGGTGGTCTAGAAAACCTAGCAATGATACCCGGCTGTTCCGGCTCTGCTCCGATTCAGAATATTGGTGCGTATGGTGTTGAGCTACAAGACGTATGCGAGTATGTCGATATCCTGTGTCTGGATACTTATACAGTTAAGCGATTAAGCAAAGAAGAGTGTCTCTTTGGTTACCGAGATTCTATTTTCAAACACGCTCTCTACGATAAAGCGATTGTTGTTGCGATTGGTTTAACGTTGCCGAAAGAGTGGGAGCCATGCAATCACTATGGCCCGTTAAAAAGCCTAGCAGCCGATACGCTCTCCCCTCGCACTATATTTGATGAAGTGTGTGCTATCCGTTCAAGTAAGCTGCCAGACCCTAGAGTACAAGGGAATGCGGGTAGCTTCTTCAAAAACCCTGTGATCACCAAAGATCATTTTGATCGCTTGTTAGCTCTATATCCAAATATGGTTGGTTATGAGAGTAATGACATGATCAAAGTTGCTGCTGGCTGGCTGATTGATCAATGCCAGTTCAAGGGTGTGACAGAAGGTGGCGCTCAGGTTCACCCCAACCAAGCATTGGTTATTATCAATTATGATGAGGCTTCTGCTGTGGATATCCTTAAGCTTGCAGAGCGAGTGCGCCAGTCCGTTTTGAATAAATTCGATATTCGATTGGAACATGAAGTGCGCTTTATGGGACGAGACTGCGAGACAAACCTGGATAAGGCTTTGGAGTCATTGGCATGAGAGAGCACAGCACCAAGCTTGCACTATTGAGATGTCTTGCTGACGGTGAGTTTCATTCAGGTGAAGACCTAGGTGAAATGATTGGCGTATCACGAGCGGCTATCAGTAAGCACATTAAAGGTATTCAAGAGTGGGGTTTAGATATCTACCGAATACAAGGCAAGGGTTACAAACTAGCCAGTCGTTTGGATATGCTTGACCAAGACAAATTGTCTGCAGTTAGTCGCGATGCTTCTCTTGAACTCATTCCCATCATAGGTTCTACAAACCAACACCTATTAGAGCGCACTAACACCCTCGAATCGGGTTCTGTCTGTATTGCTGAATATCAAGCTGCGGGTCGTGGACGCCGTGGACGAGAGTGGGTATCACCATTTGGTGCAAACCTCTATCTTTCAATGTATTGGAGACTCGACGCGGGGATGGCTGCCGCAATGGGCTTAAGCCTTGTGGTTGGTGTAGCTGTTGTTGAAGCTTTGGAAGAGATGGGCGTAGAAGGTGTAAAGCTTAAATGGCCGAACGACCTTTACCACAATGACAAGAAGCTTGCAGGTATCTTGGTCGAGCTGTCAGGACAGTCTGGTGGCGCTGCGCATATTGTGATTGGTTTAGGGCTAAACCTATCCATGGATCCAACAACATCAGGTATTGGCCAGCCATGGACTTCCCTTAAAGAAGTGTGTGATGGGAAGGTGCCAGACCGTAACCAGTTAGCGCAGGCTCTGATCAATGCTTGGGATAAGTCACTTGTCGACTACGAGTTGAAAGGAATGTCCAATTTTTTAGAGCGTTGGAACCGCTTGGATAATTTCTTAGGTCGCAATGTTAGATTGATCATTGGACCTAGAGAAATTGAAGGTGTTGTTCAAGGCATCGATGAACAAGGTGCTGTATTGCTCAAAACTGAGAATGGTGTCGAGAGCTATATTGGTGGCGAGATATCGCTAAGAAAAGGCGACTAAGGCGTTACTATTTTCTTAGTAACACTTCTTCAACCATATGATCTGCGCCTTTACGTAGAATCAGGTGAGCCCTTTCTCTTGTCGGAAGGATATTTTGTTCAAGGTTCAAGCCATTAATTGAACTCCAGATACCTTCTGCTTTGTCCAATGCGGCTTGGTTCGATAATTTAGTGTAATGACTAAAGTAAGAGCCAGGCTTAGTAAACGCGCCATCGCGGAATTTCATAAAGCGATTGACGTACCACTCTTTGATTTGTTGGCTATCAGCGTCAACATAGAGTGAGAAATCAAGGAAGTCTGAAATAAACACGCGATGTGGCTCGTGTGGATAATTCATTCCGGTTTGTAAAACATTAAGCCCTTCAATAATAAGCACATCTGGTAGGTCGACGCACTTAACGTCATCAGTAATATTGTACGTAAGATGCGAGTAAACAGGGGCTGTGACATTTCTCTTGCAAGCTTTTACATCCGAAACAAAGTTCACTAAACGCTTGATATCGTAAGATTCAGGAAAGCCCTTTTTGCTCATCAACCCTTTCTCTTCTAACACCTCGTTTGGATATAAAAAGCCATCGGTTGTCACTAGTTCAACTTTTGGGTGGTTTTCCCAGCGAGAGAGTAGGGCTTTAAGCAGACGCGCAGTGGTACTTTTGCCAACAGCTACGCTACCCGCAATACCGATGATAAAAGGTGGCGCTTTCTCTTTCTTATCTAGAAATTGGTGGAGTACCGAGTTTCTATTCTGTCTGGCTGCCACATAGAGGTTCAATAGACGAGATAGCGGTAGATAGATCTCTACTGCCTCTTCCATTGTGAGCTTTTCATTGATGCCTTGAAGCTCTTTTAAGTCGCTCTCAGAAAGTGTCATCGGAACTAAATTCCTTAGCTCAGACCAACGTTCGCGGTCAAATGACATAAATGGGCTCATACAAAACTCTATAGTGGATAACAAAACAAGTGCATGGAAAATACATCAAGCGATAGATAAATAAAATATCTTCCTGTGCTAGATGCGTGTTAAAGATGGAAACCTTGAGCTAAATTGGCGTATGTAGGAGTTTGGTAAGAGAATTTTGCACTTTTTTTCAATTTACTATTGCAAGGTGGAAAATCATTCAATAAAATGCGCCCCACTTGTGCCGACTTAGCTCAGTAGGTAGAGCAACTGACTTGTAATCAGTAGGTCACCAGTTCGATTCCGGTAGTCGGCACCACTTTCTCCCTTCCTCTAAGGCAAGCGAGAGAAAGCTCAAAATTTGGAGAGGTTCCCGAGTGGCCAAAGGGAGCAGACTGTAAATCTGTTGGCACTGCCTTCGATGGTTCGAATCCGTCCCTCTCCACCATATTCTAAAGGTTAAATAGCTCAAACAGAGTTACGTGTTGCGTGCATCGTATAATGGCTATTACCTCAGCCTTCCAAGCTGATGATGCGGGTTCGATTCCCGCTGCACGCTCCAACTCATTTTGTGTGCTGATATAGCTCAGTCGGTAGAGCGCACCCTTGGTAAGGGTGAGGTCCCCAGTTCGACTCTGGGTATTAGCACCAGTCTAAAGCTTCTTCTCCTTTAATAAAGAAAACCATTTTTTTGGTTGCGTGGTCTTATTTTAAGCCACCTAATCCGTACCTAGAGGGACACCCCATGTCTAAAGAAAAATTTGAACGTACGAAACCGCACGTAAACGTTGGTACTATCGGCCACGTTGACCACGGTAAAACAACTCTAACTGCTGCTATCTGTACTACACTTGCAAAAGTGTACGGCGGTGTTGCTAAAGATTTCGCATCTATCGATAACGCTCCAGAAGAGCGTGAGCGCGGTATCACAATCGCAACTTCTCACGTTGAGTACGATACTCCAGCACGTCACTACGC
>NZ_JBFRJM010000090.1:0-10387 GCF_041468865.1 Vibrio sp. 10N.286.52.C3
GGCCTCCTCCTACTCGATTACTGCTCTTGGGTAACTTCGTTCTTGTCTCTCTGGTAATACCCCTCTTAAGTGTTGCTATACTTTTAGTAGGCAATCACGGAGGAAGCATAACCTTAGATTAAAGCCTACGAATTCACTTCTAATTGGTAACTATCAAATAGAAAACCATCAAAAGAGTCATCATCTATATCTGAAAACTTCATTAGCGTTTGCTTCACACTATCCAAGTGCTTCCACATCGCGAGCTTTGCCTCTTCTGGGTTTTTTCTCAACAGAGCATTAAGAATGGCTGCGTGTTCCTCTACCCACATCATTCGATATTTTTGGCTATCTACATCGGCATGCAACTGGGCCCACATTTTACTGCTCTCACGTCGAGACCAGATGGCCTCCATGACCTCTATAAGCAATCCGTTCTTGGTTGCTCGTGCAATCGCGATATGAAACTGCTTATCAGTATCATGACTCGGATTATCGGCAAGCACTTGAGCCCGCTCCTCCGCTAAAATTCTTCTCATCTCACTAATTTCGGCTTTAGTGATGTTTTGAGCAGCAAAGCCTGCAATGTGACTTTCTAGTAATTGACGACCCTGTAGCATCTCAAATGGGCCGATATCACCATTCAAATCAATCATCGGCCCAGCCCCTTGACCACTGATAGATTGTTGATGACCACCGATTAAAGTCGGTGTTGCTGGCAGCTTCATTACATAGACTCCCGAGCCTTTTCTAACTTCAACCAACCCCTCAAGCTCTAGCATTATGATAGCCTCACGAATCACCGTACGACTAACATTGTACTTAGTTGCGATGTCACGTTCAGTCGGTAATCGTTCCCCTACTGCGTACTCCCCCATTTCTAGCTTTTTTCTCAGATCTCTACCAATGGAGAGATACCGCCTACCTTTCTCTGGCATACCAACATCCTAGTCGCATATAGTTAACTCACAAAATTGTAGCAGAGAGAACTTAAGTTATATACCAATTCTTTGCTAGATCACATGAACATCCACACTTATTTTATGACCATCATGACGTAGATTCCAACCTTGCCCCTACAAGTAACCAACCAACAAATACAAGCGATCGAATATGCGTTATTTTCTATAACAGCAGAGGAATTTAGGAGTGAAAGGGATGTAAATACAGATGCAGAGGGAGTTATTTAAATATTAGTTGGTAAATTGCATGACTATTGGTACGTTTCTTGTCAATAGACATTAGTACGCAGAACTCTCTGCTCCGGTATTACACCGCAACTTATAGATCGTCATTAGGTTAGTAACGATGAAGGCACCCTCGACCAAGCTCCCGCCGATTGAACCCAACCAAACATTATGCATGAACCAACAACAGGAGTTAAAAAGAATGACACTTCGCATTTTAATTCCCTTCAAAGAGAATAAGGCCCACGTCCCTGCAACCGACCCTATAATGGGCAATATCTCTATTGGAGTTCTTACATGTGGAACCATCATCGCTATCAAAGAGCAACCACACACCCACATAACCCAGCGAGATTGTGTCTTGATTGAAACAAATGCACGTATCGCGTTGAGGCTTACCCCTACAGCCGCGACCATGGCGTCCATCATGAAAAAATGCACCGCCATTATCGAGCAGAAGATCACCATACCGTAGCGAAATTTGAGGTCTTCTCTCTGCAGAAAGGCCAGAATACCACATACGAACGCAACCCCACCAACACTCTGCGCGAAAATTATTGGATCACTCATTAACATCTAAGTGCCTTATTTGAATTCTTAGATAAGCTACCCTTTTGTCAGGGCTCCCAACCGATAAATCAACGACTCAATGTTGCGTTCGTTGGGGTTACTTTTAACCGCGACTCGAAAATCGCGGTACTTATCGCATATACACACTTGGGTTTATCCTTGAAGCGAGAATCCCCCCTAAACTCTCAGTTGTTATGCAAAATAGCGCTTGGCATTGCCGAAACAAATACCTTCGACCATAGGACCAAGCAGAGACATATCGTTTGGCACCTCACCGTTTTCAGCCCAGCGACCTATCATGTCACATAAGATCCGGCGAAAGTACTCATGTCGCGTGTAGGAAAGAAAGCTTCTCGAATCGGTCAGCATACCCACAAAGTGACTCAATAAACCTAACTGAGATAACTGCTCCATTTGACGCTGCATACCGTCTTTCTGATCGTTAAACCACCAGCCAGATCCAAACTGAACCTTTCCAGCAATACCGCCACCTTGGAAGTTACCTATCATGGTCGCCATCATCTCGTTATCACGAGGGTTAAGGCAGTACAGAATCGTCCGTGGCAATTCATCGCTCTTATCCATCTCATCCATTAGGTGCGCCAATTCAAAAGCAAACGACGTATCACCAATAGAGTCAAAACCCGAGTCAGCACCAAGTAATCGGAACATCCGGGTATTGTTGTTGCGCTGTGCACCAATGTGCAATTGCATAACCCAACCCAAATTGGCATAGCGCTTACCAAGCCACACTTGTACAGCCGTAGAGAATTGCGCACTCTCAAATTCGCTAAGAGTCTCCCCACTTAAACGGCGTGAAAGCAAGGCATCCAAATCCGACTCCACCGGAATAGGCGCGTAACGGACGACTTCAATGCCATGATCAGCCGCACGACAGCCATGCTCTGCAAAATGAAGCAAACGCTTATCCAGTGCCATCAGAAGATCATCAAATCGACGGATCTCTATATCCGCTACTCTCCCAAGAATTTGCATGTAATCAACAAACGTATCAAGTTCAATTTTAAAGGCTTTATCAGGGCGCCAACTTGGCAATACTTGCACATCAAATGACTTGTCTTCAGCAATTGCTCGGTGATGCTCTAGTGAATCAACAGGATCATCGGTCGTACCAGCCATCACCACGTTCATTTGCTTCATTATCCCACGTGCGCTGAACTCTGGTGTTGCCAATAATTCATTACAATGATGCCAAACATCATCGGCAGTGTCTGGACTAAGGAGGGTATTGTGCACCCCAAATGGACGACGTAATTCGAGGTGTGTCCAGTGGTATAGCGGATTACCCAAGGTTTGAGGTACAGTTTTTGCCCACGCCTGAAATCGGTCTAAATCAGACGAGGATTTACCCGTAATTAAATCCTCTGAGATTCCCGCCGTTCGCATCGCGCGCCATTTGTAGTGATCTCCCTCTAGCCAAATCTGACTCATATTGTCAAAACGTCGGTCTTGAGCGATATCTGCTGGATTAAGATGACAGTGATAGTCAAAGATTGGTTGCTGTGATGCAACCTCATGATACAACCGCTTTGAAGTTTCATTCGTTAATAGGAAATCTTCACACATAAAAGTCTTCATACTATCCCCTATAAACCCTCTACAGACGCTTTCGCACCAATATCCACTAAAGACTGATATGCAGCACTTACCGCTTCAATCACGCGGGGATTAGAACCAATTTCTGGATCAAATATCGAAGTCAATCCCAACAGTTCTGGCACAACAGATGCAGACTTCCCATGCTTATCGCAAATAGTTTGTAGCTCTTTCGCCATAGGATCTTGAACATCAATACCTTCTCCCAAATCATCAACACCCGACACGTAGCGCATCCAACCCGCAATTCCCAACGCCAACCATTTGAAATCACTACCTGTCTCTAGGTGGTATTTCAAACTACCGCCCATACGCTGAGGTATTTTCTGACTACCATCCATTGCTATCTGCCATGTACGATGCTTTAAACTCGGGTTGGTAAATCTTTCAATCAATAATCTTGCATACCCTTCAAGATCTGTCCCTTCTGGCATATTCAAAGACGGAGCTTGCGCTTTCATCATCATATCGAATGCAGCCTTTCTATAACCAGGGTTTGTCATTGTATCGGAGATATGATCATAGCCACCAAGGTAGCCAAGGTACGCTAAGAAGCTGTGTGTACCATTCAACATACGCAACTTCATCTCCTCGTATGGCACGACGTCCTCAACAAATTGCGCCCCAGCCACATCCCACTCTGGACGGCCTGCTACAAATTTGTCTTCAATAACCCACTGACGAAAAGGTTCACATGCGATTGCGCAAGGGTCATCGCAACCCAATATAGTAGATATTTCAGCTAATGTTTCTGTAGTGGCCGCTGGCACAATGCGATCAACCATGGTGCACGGAAAAGTGACATTTTGCTCTATCCACGAACCTAACTCGACATCTTGAAGAGTGGCAAATTCAATAATGGCAGACTTTGCAACATGTCCATTCTCTTGAACGTTATCACACGACATAACCGTGAACGGTTGCAGGCCACGCTCCTTTCTAATCGATAGTGCACGTGTAATCACTCCGAGTGCCGAGACAGGTGAAGATGGATTATTCATATCTGCAACAACGAGCGGATTTGACTTATCCAAAGTGCCTGTCGATGGATCAGTACAATACCCCTTTTCAGTGATTGTCATGGACACAATAGCGACTTGTGGTTCGGCCATTTTTTCTAGTATTGCATCTACCCCATCTAAAGCAGGTTGAAGCGATTCGGTGACACACTTTATCTGTTTTAGTGTCGTTCCATTCTTTCCCTTTTCGGCTACAGTAAATAGATGATCTTGTTTTCTCAAGTTCGCTATTAGTTCCTCGCCACCAAAAAGATTAATCTCGCACACGCCCCAATCAGATTGTGTCTTGCCTAGCATCTCATTTGTGTATAACGCCTGATGCGCCCTATGAAATGCGCCAAAGCCAAGATGAACAATGCGCGTACTTAGACCGTTTCTGTCGATATCTAGTCGCTCAAGTTGCTCTGGGTATTCATCCATTTTAGATATGTTCATTTTATAGCTCCGAATAACCGATGCGCTTTGGCACACCAATGTTTAAAATAACCTACTCAGGTTGCATGTTGGTATTCTTTTACTTTCCCCCCAACAAGGCAAGTAAAAAGGCACCCTCAAACTCACACACTTGATGTTGATCACTATTTTGGTAAACCAATTGACAATATTGTTGGCGGAAATACGATTAAAATGTAAGTTACCACCATACAATGGTATTCCAATATTGCAATTAGGAGATAACATGGAACAAACTTGGCGCTGGTACGGACCAAACGACCCCGTTTCACTAACTGACATTAAGCAGGCTGGTGCTACTGGCATTGTTACTGCCCTACACCAAATTCCTAACGGTGAAGTGTGGAGTGTTGAAGAAATAATGAATAGAAAAACGCTTCTAGAGAAAAACGGCTTTACATGGTCGGTAGTCGAAAGCGTTCCTGTACACGAAGAAATTAAAACTCGAACAGGAAAGTATCTTACGTGGATAGAAAACTATAAGCAGTCCCTCATCAACCTTGCAAAGTGTGGTATCGATACTGTCTGCTACAATTTCATGCCCGTTTTAGATTGGACCCGAACGGATCTCGAATTTGAACTTCCTGATGGCTCCAAAGCCTTGCGCTTCGACCAAACCGAGTTTGCTGCGTTTGAACTTTACATACTAAAAAGACCCGGTGCGGAAAGTGAATATAGCGACTTAGAGAAACAAGAAGCTCTAGATCGTTTTGAAGATATGGGTGTGGATGATATCGCCCGCTTAACATCGAACATCATCGCAGGACTACCAGGCGCGGAAGAAGGCTACACTTTAGAAGAGTTTCAGGCTCGACTTGATACCTATCGCGGCATAGACAAGAACAAACTGCGTGAACATATGGTTTTATTCCTACAAGAGCTGATGCCCACCTGTGAGTCATTCGGCCTAAAGCTTGCTGTTCATCCAGACGATCCACCACGCCCAATCCTTGGCTTACCAAGGATTGTTTCAACTATCGAAGACATCGAGGCGCTAACGAAAGCCGTTCCTAGCAAGATGAATGGAATCACAATGTGCACAGGCTCGTATGGGGTACGAGGTGATAACGACCTAGTAAAAATGATTGAAACCTTTGGGGACAGAATATACTTCACTCACCTTCGTTCAACCCAACGTGAAGATAACCCCAAGAATTTCCACGAAGCGGCTCACTTAGAGGGAGACGTAGATATGTTCAACGTCGTTAATGCTCTTGTTGCAGTCGAGAAAAAACGGGCAGCGACAGGGGATACCCGCCTCATTCCAATGCGTCCCGATCATGGACACCAAATGATTGACGACCTTAACAAGGAAACCAACCCTGGTTACTCCTGCATTGGTCGACTGAAAGGCCTTGCTGAAATAAGAGGGCTAGAACTCGCGATTAAACGAATGAAATCGTAATGACCCAATAAAGCAAAATCAAAGCCCCTACCACCACTTACTATCAGGGGCTTTGCTGCCCGGCTTATCGCATCAATTAAGGTAAAATATGACGTTAAAAATTGCCGTTATCGGTGAATCAATGGTTGAACTACAACAATGCGGTGAACTTCTTAAACAGTCCTACGGTGGCGACACCATAAACACTGCCCTCTACCTCACACGACTAACCAATAATACCCAGATCAAAACGAGCTATGTTACAGCTATCGGCAATGATCCTTTCAGCGCTAATATGCTTAGTCACTGGCAGTCCGAGGGAATAGATACAAGTCTCGTTTCTCGAAACCCTAATAAACAATCTGGATTGTACTTTATCGAAACAGATGACGCAGGCGAGCGTAGCTTCCACTACTGGCGCAACGACGCTGCAGCGAAGTTCATGTTTGATCAAGCTGAGTCAGCTTCTCTTGTTGATACACTAAGTGGCTACGATGCTGTTTACCTAAGTGGTATCACTCTAGCTATTTTGACTCAAAACGGTCGCAACGAGCTATTCAAGTTCCTTGAGAACTTCGAAGGCAAAGTATTCTTCGACAACAACTACCGTCCAAAATTATGGGCTAGCCAAGAAGAAGCTCAAAAGTGGTACCTGAAGATGTTGAACTTCACAGATACAGCGTTTCTGACTTTCGACGATGAGCAAGACCTATACGGTGACGAGAACGTTGAGCAATGCATCGAGCGTACAACTAACGCTGGCGTTAAAGAGCTTGTTATCAAGCGTGGCGGTAAAGAGTGTCTAGTAGTTGAAGGCGAAAGCGCAAACTACGTTTCAGCTAACCAGATCGACAACATCGTTGATACGACTGCAGCTGGCGACTCTTTCAGTGCAGGTTTCCTAGCGAAACGTCTATGTGGCGGCACAGCTGTTGAATCAGCGGCTAGCGGTCACACTGTTGCAGGTGCAGTAATTCAGTACGCGGGTGCTATCATCCCTGCTGAAGCAATGCCTGAGCTGTCTCTATAAATTGTCCTGCTAACACAGACTCACACATTATTTCGATGAGAAAAAACATGACAACTTTGAACGAAAAACTAGCAAGTCTTAAAGTGATTCCAGTAATTGCTATCAACCGCGTTGAAGATGCAATTCCACTAGGTCGCGCTCTTGTTGAAAACGGCATGCCTTGTGCTGAAATCACTCTACGTACTGAGTATGCAGTTGAAGCTATCCGCGTTATGCGTAAAGAATTCCCAGAAATGCTGATCGGTTCTGGTACGGTTCTTACTAACGAGCAAGTTGATGCTTCTATCGACGCTGGCGTTGACTTCATCGTAAGCCCTGGCTTCAACCCACGTACAGTTCAGTACTGCCTAAACAAAGGCGTTGCTATCGTACCTGGCGTTAACAATCCAAGCCTAGTTGAGCAAGCAATGGAAATGGGCCTTCGTACTCTTAAATTCTTCCCAGCTGAACCATCAGGTGGCGTTCCAATGCTTAAAGCGCTAACTGCTGTTTACCCAGTAAGCTTCATGCCTACTGGCGGCGTTAGCCTTAAGAACGTTGACGAGTACCTAGACATTCCTGCAGTTCTTGCATGTGGCGGTACTTGGATGGTTCCAACCAAGCTAATGGATGAAGGCAAGTGGGACGAACTAGGTGCATTAGTTCGCGACGCAGTAGCTCACGTTAGCTAATATTGCTTTGCAATTGTTTCGAAAAAGCCCAGCATTGAGCTTAATGCCGATCGTTTAGCTACTTGAACGATCCTCAAGAGGCCTCACCACACCGATGAGCTCTCCCAGATAGCCGCTGGTGTACCTTGGGGAATACTCAGCTCAACATCATTGATGAGAAGAGTCATGTTAGCCGTGGCTATTCGAGCTTGATACTTTGTCGTCTTTTCGACGACTTCTGCCCGAACAAAGCCTAGAGATGCGCCAGTGATTTGAGTTGCTGGCGCTTGGCATAGAACGTTGAGGGATTGAGTTCATTGAGCTTACAAAATGCAAGTGTAGATAATGAACTCGATTCAGATTGTTCGATAAGCGTTTGCCATTCTTGATTGGTGCGTCGCTTTCCCATTTCAAAACCTCCTCATGATTGGAGACTTGATCTTATTATTCGTGCTAGGCGGTTAGAATGCGGGGTTTATGACGCGCTTACCTATAAGGAAGTAGGGGTCACACGACGATTCGGAAAATATTGTACGCTAAGAGCGTAACTTATTATTTTTATGGGAAAAACCCAGTTCATATCCTTCTTTATTACAAAGTAACGTCCTTATCGGACTGCTCCAGCTTTTTGACCTTTGCGATCGTTGACCGACTACAGCCTAAAAGGTGTTGAATTTGAGACCAGCTTTTACCCTCACTAAGTAAAAGAGCCACATTTTCTCTCAGTTGGAGGTCTGGTTTTCTTCCTTGATATTTACCCAAAGCTTTTGCTTTCTGTATTCCTTGTGCCTGTCTTTTACGTCGAGTTTCATAATCATCCCTGGCCATTGCCGCAGCGAGATCAATCATGAATTCAGTCAGCACTTTTGAAATCACCGAAATACGCACTCATACACGCTTCACCATATCGAGTATGAGTCGGTATACTTTAAAGAATCAACTCAAGCACACTGAACTAACCACTCGTTGTACTGGTCTGGTAACGACTGCCCCATCGCGTCTATTTGCTCGTCCAGTGCTATTTCAACAATCTCATGTGCTTTCTGGTTATCGACACCATCAGCCACCAGAACTTGATAGGCTTCATTAGCTTCTATCCATAGCTGAGAAAACAAGCATAAATCGTTGGCGGATTTGATATTGTCAGTGACCGATTTTGGCAGTTCAAATACTACTGGTAGTTGAGCCATAGTGACCTGTTCACAGATTAACGCAAAGTCATTCCAGTTAGTTTCATTACCGCGAAGATCGGTTGAGCCATTTTTTGAAACTGCGGAGCATTTGAGGATGGTTACTTCACCAACGCTAGATACAAAAGTCCTAAACGAACAGTCTCTAAAGTGGGTACGGTTGATAGTTGAGAGTCAGCTGTAACTTCAGCTAGATTTGAATCTTGAATTTGCTCGAACTGAGCCAGTGAATCTAAAAGTACGATTTGATTTTTCATTGATAAACCCTCTATGTGTTTACAAGAAGATTCGGCTCTAATACTGACAATCAACCATATCAAAAGCAATAATTATTTCTCCGAGGTGTCTCACGGCAAGATCATTATAAAATGGGAACTTTTCAGCAAACTGGTGATCAGATCAGCTACTAATTATCTATTGTAACGTTTTAAGCATGACCGATTCTTTTCTCCAGCATTTTCAAGCCATTGAAGATCCACGTATTGACCGATGCAAGCGACATGAGCTTCTCGATATTATCCTTTTAGCCGTCAGTGCTGTTCTATCAGGAGCCGAAGGCTGGGAGCAGATTGAAGATTTTGGCACTCATCGCCTAGATTGGCTCCGGCGTTATCGTCCTTTCGAATATGGTATTCCACGTCACGATACCATCGCTCGCGTTATATGCCGTCTTAAGCCAGAAGAAATTGAGACAGCGTTTCAAAGTTGGATGAGCTGTCTTATTGAGTCTACTGGGAGTGATGTCATTGCCATCGATGGTAAAACCGCTAGACGTTCTTTCGATACACGTGAGAGGCGAAATCCACTCCATGCGGTCAGCGCTTGGAGTAGTCAACATCAGCTCGTTCTCGGGCAAGTCGCGGTTGATGAGAAGAGCAACGAGGTATCCGCTATCCCAAGGTTACTCACACTGCTTGATATTGAGAACTGCATCATCACGTTGGACGCAATGGGATGTCAAAAAGACATCGCTAAACAGATTGTGAAAGGTAAAGCGGATTACGTCTTAGCCTTAAAAGGCAATCACTCAGGGATGAAAGCAGAGCTTGAAGCTTGGTGGCACAAATCGATGCGAGAGGGCACGACTTCTGACACGTATGATGAGTTCAGTGAAGTAAGTGCTGGTCATGGACGCATTGAAACACGTCATTGCGAGCAATTAATCATTGATAGAAGCTGGTTAGGCAAAGGATATCGTTGGGATGGTTTACAGAGTGTAATCAAAGTGACCGCCAAGGTTGAAGAAAAATTAAGTGGAAAACAATCGGAAGAAACTCGATGGTATATAATACCAATCCGGAAAATTAA
>NZ_JBFRJM010000091.1:0-8677 GCF_041468865.1 Vibrio sp. 10N.286.52.C3
TCCGCGATGAACCATAAAAATGGCTCCGTATTGGGAGCCATTTTTGTTTTTAAGAAGACTGATTTGTTGAACGTTTTCAGTCGGCCAACTCGGGCTCAGCTAACTCCTGAACACAAGCGCGGCTGATGTCTTCATCAATGTAGGCCATACCGAGTTTATTGAGGTAGTCCATGCGATCGGCAGTGCGAAGCTCGATGTCGGGGCCTGCAATGTTGTTGGCTTGATAAATTTCAGTGAGATGAGACATGAATTGTTCACCCACACTCATCATCAATAGACTCATTGCTCCTACGTCCGGTCTTACTTTGGCACGTTGCTTTTCAGATAAGTTTACCGCGAATACGATAGGCTGTTCTTCACCTTCGAAGCGAACGCCTCGCTCACGAACGGTTTGTTGAGCCCAGTAATATGCCAGTTCTTTGCTCTGGGTGAGAAACACTGGCTCAACCGATTCGGTGTAGTTGTTGCCGATGGTCGCCATAGTTTTTGAAGCTGCTTCGTTGAGCGCTTTGTCTCCAGAACGTTTTAAACCTTGGCCTTGAATAGAAGCCAATAAAGCGGAAGATGTGCCGTGATACCAAGTATCACCCGTCGCGAAACCATTCTCTGATAACAGCGTTTTTGCATCTTGTAGGTGTGTAGGTATTGAAGTCATAGGCACTCTCAAAAAATAAGAATCTTAACAAATAGGAATCTGAACAAATACGTATACAGTTAGCTTAAACAGAAGTTGTTCGGTTAACCGTGGTGTGGAACACAAATCTGAGGCTTTGAGATAAAGCTGGCAGTACAAGCTTTATCTCAAAGCCTTCCCCCGGATCTTACCTAAGTAAGAGAGAAGGACGGGGGAGGCTTTAGCGTTAGCGGTTAATCAAATTGATTAGACGTATTCGCTTCACCCGCGGCTTTTAGTGCATTCTCACCCGCGAAGTATTCTTTGTGATCATCACCGATGTCTGAACCAGACATGTTTTGGTGTTTAACACAAGCGATGCCTTGGCGTATCTCTTTGCGCTGAACATTTGCAACATAGCCCAGCATGCCTTGGTCACCGAAGTATTCTTTTGCAAGGTTGTCGGTTGACAGCGCTGCAGTGTGGTAAGTCGGTAGAGTAATCAAGTGATGGAAGATACCCGCTTCACGAGATGCATCCGCTTGGAATGTGCGAATCTTGTCATCAGCTCGTTTAGACAATTCAGTTTCGTCATATTCAGCACTCATTAGGCTAGCACGGTCGTAAGCTGAAACATCTTTACCTTCTGCTACCATCGCATCGTATGCTTGTTGGCGGAAGTTTAGCGTCCAGTTGAATGATGGAGAGTTGTTGTAAACCAGCTTCGCATTAGGGTGAACTTCACGTACGCCGTCCATCATCTCTTTGATTTGACCGATGTGTGGCTTCTCAGTCTCAATCCATAGTAGGTCAGCACCCGCGTTGATTGCTTCAATACAGTCGAATACACAACGGTCTTCACCAGTACCTTGGCGGAATTGGTATAAGCCTGAAGGTAGACGCTTAGGTCGAACTAGCTTGCCGTCACGGTTAAAGCAAACGTCGCCTTCTGCCATATCTGCAACATCGATCTCTTCAACATCTAGGTATGAGTTGTAGATATCACCTTGGTCGCCCGGCTCTTTCACTACTGCGATTTCTTTTGTTAGGCCAGCACCTTGAGAATCGGTACGAGCAACAATAACGCCGTTGTCGATGCCTAGTTCAAGGAAAGCGTAACGAAGTGCGCGAAGTTTTGCGTGGAAGTCAGCGTGTGGAACCGTTACTTTGCCGTCTTGGTGACCACATTGCTTCTCATCGGCAACTTGGTTTTCAATTTGTAGACAACATGCGCCTGCTTCAATCATCTGCTTAGCCATTAGGTAGGTCGCTTCTGCGTTACCAAAACCTGCATCGATATCGGCGATGATTGGCACCACGTGTGTTACGTGATTGTCGATTTTGTCTTGGATAAGGTCTTGTTGGTTAACGTCGCCCGCTTCACGTGCAGCGTCTAGCTCACGGAATAAACCACCCAGTTCACGTGCATCAGCTTGGCGCAGGAATGTGTATAGTTCTTCTACTAGGCCTGCAACCGATGTTTTCTCATGCATTGATTGGTCTGGAAGTGGACCAAAATCAGAGCGAAGTGCAGCAACCATCCAACCAGAAAGGTATAGGTAACGACGGTCAGTCTTGCCATCAAAGTGCTTCTTAATAGAAATCAGTTTTTGTTGGCCGATGAAACCATGCCAACAACCCAGAGACTGAGTGTATTGAGAGCTGTCTTCGTCGTAAGCCGCCATGTCTGCACGCATGATATCTGCCGTGTATTGTGCAATATCCAGACCTGTTTTGAATTTGTTTTGAGCTCGCATACGAGCAGCAGATTCAGGGTTAATTGCATCCCATGGAGCACCAGCAGCGCTTTTTGCAACTTCAATCATTTCGATATCTTGTGTAATTTGCGACATAACTATTCCTTAGTTTCACGTGGGGTATGGTTGCCAAATTGGCTTGGATTAAAACTTTGCTATGGACAAAGAATAACCACTCATGTGATAATTTTGTTAATTTATAGTTATTATATTCGGTATTTTTCTTATGAATATTGCTCGTATAGACCTTAATTTGCTTGTGTATTTAGACATGTTGCTACGTGAAAGAAACGTTACACGAGCAGCAAATCAATTGGGTATTACTCAACCAGCCATGAGTAATGGCCTTCGCCGATTGCGTGATCTGTTTGAAGACCCGCTATTAGTGAGAACAAGTGAAGGGATGATACCGACCGAACGCGCGCACAAGTTGCAGCCACTGATTCGAAACATCTTGGCGAATGTAGAGAAGACACTGCAGCCGACCACAGAGTTTAATGCAGAAGACAGTGAACGCGTGTTTCGTATCATGGCGAGTGACTATGCAGAGTCGACCATTATTCAGCCGCTATTGAAAAAACTGAGCGAGATAGCACCGAAAATACGACTGGATATAATGACGCCAAGTGATGTGAGCTATCAGGATGTAGAGCAAGGTACCGTTGATATAATTATCAACCGATTTGACGATATTCCTCAGTCGTTTCACCAGATGAGCCTTTGGCACGACGGGTTTTCTTGCCTCTTTAGTTGTGACAACCCGATAGCCGACAATTTCGATATTTTGTCTTATTTAAAGGCGCAACATATTTGGGTAAGTAAGACTGGTATGGGAACGGGAGTCGGGATAAACCCAAGCGAAGCACAAAAGCTTGGTTGGATAGATGAAGCACTAATGCGCATTGGTAAAACCCGTAACATCACGGTGTTTACGCGACACTACTTGTCGGCGATTCTCTTCGCACAACAGAAGAACCTGATCCTGACTATTCCTACCAAAGCCGCTCAACTGCAGCGCAATAACCCTAGATTGTTGATCAAGCCTGCGCCATTTGCGATTGAACCCTTTGAGGTGAAGATGGCGTGGAGTCCATTGTTACAAACCAATCCAGACCACCAGTGGATGCGTCGTTTGATTAAAAGTGTCGCTAACGAAATCGAGAGTGGAGTAACGGAATAACACAGTTTTTAGGGTATTTTTTATATGAATATCCAATATAACCGGCATAAATTAGCTAAATTCATGTCCGTTAAGTAAGTTTAAGTCAGTAAAGTAAATTTGAGCTAGTCACGAAAATTTATTGAGTAGCCATAAATTAGTTTGAGAGAGATTTTATGAGCAGTCGTATTCAACAGGGAAGCTTGAACATTGATAGCACCCTCTACCAATTAATTAATGAGCAGGTGATTCCTGGAACAGGCATTGTCGCTGAAGACTTTTGGCAATCATTTGCAACCATCCTTGAAGATTTGGCTCCAAAAAATCGCGCATTGCTTATCAAGCGTGAAGATCTTCAACATCAAATTGACGTTTGGCACCAAGAGCGTGCTGGGCAAACGCTAGATCCTGTGGAGTACAAACAGTTCTTACAGCAGATCGGTTATTTGGTTCCTGAAGGCGATGACTTTCAAGTGACGACAGCGAGCGTAGAGCCTGAGATCGCAACACAAGCAGGGCCGCAGCTTGTGGTGCCAATCATGAACGCACGTTTTGCACTTAACGCAGCCAATGCGCGTTGGGGCAGCCTATATGATGCGCTCTACGGAACGGACGTGATCAGTGAAAGTGATGGCGCGGAAAAGGGCGGAAGCTTTAACCCAGCCCGTGGCGCTAAAGTAGTGACTTATGCTCGCGAGTTCCTTGATGACGCAGCGCCATTAAACGGCGTCTCCCATAAAGACGTCACCAAATACAGCATCAGTAACGCTAGCATCGGCAATAAATTAATAGCGACACTCGATAACGGCGAAGAAGTCACTCTCATTGATAGCGACCAGTTCATTGGCTATCAAGGTGACGCAAGTTCCCCTTCGTGCATTCTTCTTAAACACAATAATCTGCACATCGAAATTCAAATTGACCCGAGCGCACCGATTGGTAGCGTCGATGTGGCGGGAATTAAAGATGTATTAGTCGAAGCCGCTCTAACAACCATTATGGATTGCGAAGACTCGGTTGCTGCAGTTGATGGTGAAGACAAAGCATTGGCTTACCGTAACTGGTTAGGCTTGATGAAAGGTGATCTACAAGAATCACTAGAGAAAAACGGCAAAACCATTGTTCGTAACCTTAACCCAGATCGCCAATACACCAGCGTGACGGGTGGTGAGATTTCACTAAAAGGCCGCAGCATGTTGTTCATCCGTAATGTCGGCCACCTGATGACCAACCCTGCCATTATTGATGCTCAAGGCAATGAAGTGCCTGAAGGCATTATGGATGGCATGATCACTTCGCTAATCGCGATGCATGATTTAAAAGGCAACAGTGCTTACCAAAACTCGACCGCGAACAGCATCAATATTGTAAAACCTAAGATGCATGGTCCTGAAGAAGTCGCGTTCACCAATGAGCTGTTTGGTCGCATTGAAGATGCATTAGGGCTAGATCGATTCACGATCAAAGTTGGCATCATGGACGAAGAGCGTCGTACTTCGGTTAACCTTAAAGAATGTATTCGAGCGGCTAAAGATCGTGTTGTGTTCATCAACACAGGTTTCTTAGACCGAACGGGTGATGAGATTCACACCAGTATGGAAGCGGGACCATTCGCTCCTAAAACACAGCTGAAAACCATGACTTGGATTGGCGCATACGAAGATCAAAACGTTGATCTTGGCTTAGCTTGTGGCCTGCAAGGTAAAGCCCAGATTGGTAAAGGTATGTGGCCAGAGCCAGACAACATGGCGAAGATGATGGATGCGAAAATCGGACATCCACAAGCGGGTGCTAATACTGCTTGGGTTCCTTCTCCAACCGCCGCGACTTTGCACGCGCTGCACTATCACAAGGTGAGTGTACTAAGCCGTCAGAAAGAGCTTCGTGAGCGAGTGAGAGCCAATGTTGATGATATTCTTACTATCCCGCTACTGGGCAACCAAAAGCTGACTGCGCAAGATATTCAAAGTGAACTGGATAACAACACACAAGGTATTCTGGGGTACGTGGTTCGTTGGATTGATCAAGGCGTTGGTTGTTCGAAGGTACCTGATATTAACGATGTCGGCTTGATGGAAGACCGAGCGACGCTGCGTATTTCAAGCCAGCACATTGCAAACTGGTTACGCCATGGCATTTGCGATGAAGACCAAGTTATGAAAACAATGAAGCGCATGGCTGCTGTTGTTGATGATCAAAACGCTGGGGATCCAAGCTACCAGAATATGGCGCCTAATTTTGAAAACAGCATTGCATTTTCAGCGGCGTGCCAGTTGGTATTCGAAGGGTGTGCTCAGCCGAGCGGTTACACCGAGCCAGTGCTGCATGCTATGCGTCTAAAACTGAAAGCACGGGAATAGCGAAGCAACCGAATAACAAAAACAGAGAATGCAAAATACTAAAAAAAGAACCCCCCTTTAACCGAGCCCAAGGTGCCGCGCTTTTATAGCGCGGCTTTTTTTTGATTCATTTTTGTGGTGGGAAGGGGGGAGAATGGGGCAGGTTTGTGCTCACTAAGACTTAATTATTTCCAAAACCTAGTTACTACCAACCTTATTTTCCGCCAAAGCAAAGATACTTAATGTCCATGTACTCATCGATGCCTTCTTTCGCACCTTCACGGCCAATACCTGATTGTTTCACGCCACCGAAAGGCGCGACTTCGGTTGAGATCAGGCCATCATTAATACCCACCATACCGTACTCAAGTGCCTCTGCGATGTTCCATACTCGATGAATGTTCTGACTGTAGAAGTACGACGCTAATCCATAAATGGTATCGTTGGCCATCTCGATAAGCTCTTCGTCCGTGTCGAATTTCATCACAGGCGCGACTGGGCCAAATATCTCTTGTTGAACGATGTCCATGCTGTGTTTTACATCTTTAAGAACAACAGGCTGAATGAAAAGCCCATTAAGCTCCTGAGTTGGCGTGACAGGCGCAGCACCTTGTTCAATCGCTCGGTTTATCAAAGCTTGGATGTTGTTCTTCGCATTCAGGCTGACAACAGGTCCAATCGTGACACCCTCATATAAACCGTTACCAATCTTAAGCTGCTGAACCGCTTGATCGAATTTAGCCACAAACTCATCGTACACTTTACTGTGAACGTAGAATCGGTTCGCACAGACACATGTTTGACCTGCATTACGGAACTTCGACGCCATTGCGCCTTGAACGGCCGCGTCGATGTCAGCATCGTCAAACACAATAAAAGGTGCATTGCCACCGAGCTCCATAGAGGTGCGTTTGATGCCTTTTGCCGCTTGAGCCATCAAGATACTGCCCACTCGAGTAGAGCCAGTGAAAGAGATTTTTTTGATAAGCGGATGCGAAGTGAATAGGTTGCCCACTTGCTCTGGGCTTTCACCAAGCACTACTTGGAGCAGATCTTTAGGGATACCCGCTTGATAAGCCAGTTCAACCACAGCAAACGCAGAAAGCGGTGTCTCATCCGAAGGTTTCACGACAAAGCTACAACCTGCAGCTAAGGCAGGAGCCGCTTTACGAGTGATCATTGCAATCGGGAAGTTCCATGGCGTAATCGCACATGCGACACCAATAGGCTGCTTGATGGTCACCAAGCGTTTGCCAGAGACTGTGCTAGGAATGGAATCACCATAAGTGCGCTTCGCTTCTTCTGCAAACCATTCAATGAAGCTCGCGCCATACACGACTTCACCTGTCGCCTCGGCTAACGGCTTGCCCTGTTCCATTGTCATGATTCGAGCAAGGTCATCCTTGTTTTCGAGGATCAACTGGTGCCAGCGATGAAGTAGTGCAGCACGAGATTTAGCAGGGATTTTTGCCCACTCTTTCTGCGCTACATGAGCTCGTTCGATCGCGCTCGCTAACTCTGTTTTTGATGATACCGGTGCGTGCCCGATGAGTTCACCCGTTGCTGGATTGGTCACGGCAACCGCGTTATTCGCTTCTGTCACCATAAAAGAGAGTAAGCGCTGGTTATTAATTTCTAGCATGTGATTCCTTCTTGATGATTACTTTAGACGTGTTGCTTATTTGTGGGCAGTGAGAGTTAGAGTGACTTCGACCAGGTGTTCGTTGCTCGAAGCTTGTGGTTACGACTCAATAATACAGTTTTTTGTTTTCAAGATGAAAACACCTCCCGTTTTTCCTGAAATGATGACCATAGCGTTGCGTGTTGACTGTGATTTAGTCGGGCATTACACAAATTCAAACAACACGTAAACGCGTTTCTACGGAACCCTCAACCCAGTTAAATAAAGGGCTGGGGGCTCGAAATGCCGGTTTGTGTAAAAAAGCAATTTAGTAAAATTCACACTGTGTAATTTTTGTTGTGAAATTGTTTCAAAAATAACAGTAGTATGAAAAACATGGAAACCACACAGTAAAGAACAATTTTGAAAAGGGTCTATTGGGATGTTTGACCTAAATGAAATTTAAAGCCGTACGAGGGATAGACTATGAATATGCTGACACTAGACAAAACAGAACTTCACAGAAACCATTCAACATTTATTGCTGAAGCTGTCTTTGCCGTCGAAATGGTGAAAGCAGACAAGCAACTCGAAAAACAAAAAATGGCGAAACAGTTGCTTGATACTCTATTTCCTCTAGAGACGGGTTCACATGAAGATGTAGTGAGTTACGAGATCGATTACCGACACGTTCAGGTTTACTTCAAGAATGGCGAACATACTGGACTGAAACGCGCTAAACACTTTGTGGCTTACACAGGTGATAAATCTAAGCCTTCAGCAATCCTATTCCGTGATGAAAGCGGTACGCACGTTGAAGTGACAATCGGTGCTCGTAAAGGCACTGGCCGCCTGGAGTTGGTTGATATTCAAGATATCCAATTAGAGACGTGCACCACGTTTGGTCAAACTGAGGCGAGCCGTTCTTCTGGCATCCGTCACTGGGTGAGCTTAGTAAAAGGCGATGAAAGTGGCCGCCCGAATGCATCAAGTGAAGACAAAGAGTTCACGGCGAAAAATGGTGAAGACTATAACCTAGGTTTTTGCTTCGCAATCTAACGAACTGTCTTTGAAATGTGCAGTGCTGATCTGTGAGACGCAGCACTGACATTTGAGCACTGATTTCTCTTTTACCTTTGGTAACTTTCCCCGCCCCTATAGCGGGGCTTTTTTATGGTTCATCGCGGA
>NZ_JBFRJM010000092.1:0-3110 GCF_041468865.1 Vibrio sp. 10N.286.52.C3
ATAATCACGCTTAAGTAAAACACTTTATTTAATTACAAGTGTTTAATATTAAATTATTAGGTAAATATTATGACTACTCAAACTCCAACTATCGATTTTTCAAAATTCGCTGACCTAAGCCCATTCGAGCTAAAAGACAAACTGATTGAAGTGGCGCAAGCTGTGCCAGATCGTGCACTTCTTGATGCAGGTCGTGGTAACCCTAACTTCCTAGCAACGCTACCTCGTAAAGCCTTCATCCGTCTTGGTGAGTTTGCGGTAGCAGAAGCAGAGCGTAACTACGCTTACCTAGGTGGTGATTTCGGTGGTATCCCTGATGGTGTTGGCATCGTTGAGCGTTTCGACACGTTCGCAAGCCAATATGCAGCAGACAAAGGCGTTGACTTCCTACGTCGTGCACTAAGCTACGCAAAAGACCGTCTAGGTATCGAAAAACAAGCGTTCCTAAACGAGCTAGTACTGGCTTACCTTGCGTGTAACTACCCAGTACCACCACGTATGCTAGTGAACATCGAGAAAGTGGTTAAACAATACATCGCAGAAGAGATGTACGGCCCAATGCCAATGACGACTAACTTTGACTTGTTCGCAACAGAAGGCGGCACAGCGTCAATGACGTACACGTTCGCAACCATGTTCAACAATGGTCTATTGAAAAAAGGTGACAAAGTTGCGCTAATCACGCCAATCTTTACCCCTTACCTAGAAATCCCAGAGCTAGCAGAGTATGAGCTGGAAATCGTTGAGCTACGCCTTGATGAGACCACTTGGCAGCTACCAATGTCTGAAATTGAAAAACTTGCAGATACAGACATCAAACTGCTTTGCGTCGTTAACCCTGCTAATCCAGCATCAGTGAAATTCTCTGACGAGACTCTAGAGAACCTAACAAACTTTGTGAATGAGCAACGCAGTGACCTATTCATCATCACTGATGACGTATACGGTACATTTGCCGATGACTTCGTTTCTCTATTTGCAAAACTACCATACAACACACTTTGTGTTTACTCGTTCTCTAAGTACTTTGGCGCAACAGGCTGGCGTTTAGGTACCATTGGTATCCAACACAAAAACGTATTTGATGACGCACTAAGTTCTTTCAGCGAAGAAAAACAGTGTCAACTTGATGGCCGTTACAAAACACTGACTCCAGAGCCACGTGACATTAAGTTCATCGACCGCATCGTTGCGGATAGCCGTAGCGTAGCCTTGAATCACACTGCCGGTCTATCTCTACCGCAACAAGTGCAAATGGCGATGTTTGCTCTAACTTGTCTAATGGACTCAGAAGGTCGCTACAAAGCCGCTTGCAAACGCATCATCCGTGAGCGCTACACAACGCTTTACAAAAACATGGGTGTAGAAATCGAAGAGAACAAAGACCGTGTGGATTACTACACACTCCTAGAGCTAGACACGCTAGGTGGCAAACTTTACGGTCAAGAGTTTGTCGACTGGTTCAAAGCTAACGAGAAAGGTAAAGACTTCCTATTCCGTCTTGCTCACGAAACTGGCGTCATCTTACTACCTGGTAAAGGTTTCGACACAGTACACGCATCAGTACGTGTATCACTAGCGAACCTTACTCACCACGAGTACGAGCTAATCGGCCGTGCAACACGCACTGTGTTGGATGAGTACTTCCAAGAGTTCTCTGCGTAATTCGTAGTTGCTAGAAAATATAAGCCCCGTCAAGTCGGGGCTTTTTTATTCGGTTGTTTAGGTCGTGATAATGAATGTAATTTCTGTAAATGCCGTTGAATCTGCCATTTTGGCACTCTTGATGTTGTTGTTTGGTGAGGTAACCAAAAAACACACACCAATATTAAGTAAATATCATATCCCAGGGCCGGTGATTGGTGGGTGCATCGCAGCCTTAATTACTACTTGCTTATATCGCATGGGAATGGAGTTCGAATTTGAACTTCCTTATAAAGAGACGTTGATGCTGATGTTTTTCGCAGGCATTGGTTTAAGCGCAAATATCAAGCAGCTATTCCAAGGTGGACGCTTGTTCGTTGTCTTTCTCGGAATCGCCGTTGTTTATATTATTTTTCAGGACGCTATTGGTGTCGCTGCAGCCTCGTTCTTAGGGCTGGATCCTAAGCTAGGACTGATGACGGGCTCTATCACCCTATCAGGTGGGCATGGTACAGGTGCTGCATGGGCGTCGATGTTTCATGACCATTTTGGTGTCGATAATGCACTCGAAATCGCGATGGCCTGTGCCACTTTTGGTCTTGTGATTGGCGGTATTATCGGAGCGCCTTTAGGCACGTATTTGGTTGAAAAAAATCAACTTTCAACACCGAACGTACATGCAGCAGATGTGGAACACAAAAAGGCCCATCACATGCCGACTAAGGGCAATGTACTACATGGCATCGGAAGCGTTGTTCTTTTAGCATGCTGTGTTGAGCTCAGCCAAATGCTACATAGTTTAGTGCTTGTGCTCGATGTGCATTGGCTGAACATGGTGCCAAATTTCGTCTATGCGTTATTTGTTGGTGCACTATTCTCAACACTATTTAGCGAGAGCAAACCTGCCAAGATTGCGATGGTCGAAGTGGCACGTTTAAGCTCAATTGCCCTAAGTGTCTTCTTATCTATGGCATTGCTTGAAATCAAACTTTGGCAGCTGTTTGATATGGCGTTGTCGCTGGTGGTTATCCTAACGATTCAAACATTGTTTACTATTGTGTTTGTTACGTCCGTTACCTATAAGCTACTCGGTAAAAATTATGATGCCGCGGTGATGGCAAGTGGTCATGCGGGCTTTGGTTTGGGTGCGACACCGACAGCCATGCTCAATATGAATGGTATCACGGGTTACTACGGCCCATCGCCACAAGCGTATTTTATCGTGCCGTTAATTGGTGCGTTCTTTATCGATCTCTCAAACCTAATCGTTATAGAGACATTCTTACATTTCATGTCTTGATGGATCTTCCCCATCAAAGGGGATTACCAAAGTTCAGTACTTTGACTTTAAAATTTACTCAAGACATCAAAAACTATATTCAGAAGAGGAGTGACGGTTTGAAAGGTGTAATTTCAATTCAGTCTCATGTGGTCTTTGGCCATGCTGGCAATAGCTCTGCCGTTTT
>NZ_JBFRJM010000094.1:0-4529 GCF_041468865.1 Vibrio sp. 10N.286.52.C3
CGTATTTTAGGACGAGACAACAAGATCAATTACTTTTGATGTTCGGGGTCATCGTCTAATGCGTGACTCGGTAAAGCATTCCAAACCGCCTTAACTAACGTTGCCAACGGGATAGCAAAGAACACGCCCCAGAATCCCCACAACCCACCAAACACTAACACGGCAACAATAATAGCCACTGGGTGCAGGTTCACCGCTTCAGAGAAAAGAACCGGAACGAGCACGTTACCATCTAGCGCTTGGATAATACCGTAAGCGAGAAGCAACCAGTAAAACTGAGGCTCTAATCCCCACTGGAACAGACCAACGATCGCTACCGGAACAGTCACAGCTGCCGCACCGATATAAGGGATCAGTACCGAGAAACCAACCGCGACAGCCAACAAGACTGAATAACGCAGATCCAGAATCGCAAAGGTTACGTAGCTGACACCACCAACAATTAAAATCTCTAAGACTTTACCGCGAATGTAGTTCGAGATTTGCTGGTTCATCTCTTCCCATACTTTGGTCGCTAAACGACGATTTCGAGGAAGTACACCGCTCGCCATTCTGATCATCTCTTCTTTGTCTTTTAACAAGAAGAAAATAAGCAGTGGTACAAGAATCAAGTAAACCGCTAAGGTCGCTAAGCTCACAAGAGAAGCAAGAGAACCTTTGACAACACTTTCACCAAAACCTAACGCTTTGTTCTTGGCGTTAGACATAATGGACTCAACGATCTGCAGGTTAGCTAATTCTGGATAGCGTTCAGGAATCGTCGCAATGAAGTTTTGCAAGCTGCCATACATGCTTGGGATATCATTAATTAGATTGCCCACTTGTTGCCAAATGGTTGGTACCAAGCCAAAGATCGCAAGTAGCATCACGCTAAAGAACATCATGATCACCAACATCACCGAAGGCGTTCTTGGAACACCGAGTCTTTGAAGTTGGGTAACAGGCCACTCAAGCAAATAAGCCAACACAATTGCAACCAAGAGTGGCGCAATTAGGTGACCAAAGAAGTAGATCGTAATAAAGCCGAAGAGAATGATGGCAACCAAACTGACAGCATGGGGATCAGAGAAACGTCGTTTATACCAACGATTGACCATTTCAAGCATCTGACTGCAATTCCTTTTTAGTGACGAGGAGATGATGGTAATTAGAGCAAACCTCAGTGATGACGTCATAGGCTTGCTTAGACAAATAAGTAACAATATCTTTCATCGAACTGTTATCAGACACATAAATTGACAATGACTGCCCTACTTCTAACTTTACACTGTGACGCTTGGCTAATAATAGCGCCATTGGACAGCGCTCTTGGCGTAAATCTAGAATATTAGGTGTCATTCTTGAGCTCGATGCTTATTATAAGGGTCGTATTGTAATCTGTTTTTGAAAACGCGCCATCATTCATTCATCCTCCTTCATGATAGCGCACGCACTTGGCAAAGGTTAAATCAGATAAAGAACCAATTTCCATTGCACTTGTCTTACTGTCAGAAGAAACGGAGTATTACTGACTAATATGTTTAAACGCGCTCGCTCAATTGCTTGCTTATGCATCGCAGCTACATTAAGCACCCCAACTATGGCGAATACCAATAGTTTGGAGCTACCAGATATCGGTACCGCTGCTGGCGGCACACTCACTATCGACCAAGAGCTTATCTATGGTGATGCCTACATGCGCATCATCAGAAGTAGCCAGCCTATCGTAAACGACCCAGTTCTAAATCTATATATTGATACTCTTGGCCATCGTCTGGTCGCGAACGCAAATGATGTAAAGACACCTTTCCAGTTCTTTATGATCCGTGACCGCAACATCAACGCCTTTGCTTTCTTTGGTGGTTATGTTGCTTTGCACTCAGGTCTATTCCTGCATGCACAATCTGAAAGTGAATTAGCTTCTGTATTAGCGCACGAAATCGCGCACGTAACCCAACGTCACTTAGCGCGTAGTATGGAAGACCAAGCGCGCCGCTCTCCAGCAACCATTGCAGCGCTAGCAGCCTCTGTATTACTGGCAATTGCAGCTCCTGAAGCCGGCATTGCAGCCCTAACGGCAACGACTGCGGGTAATATGCAAAGCCAAATCAACTACACCCGTAGTAATGAAAAAGAAGCCGACCGCTTTGGTATCAACACGCTAGCAAAAGCTGGGTTTGATGTGAATGCGATGCCACGTTTCTTTGGCCGTTTAGCTGATGAATATCGCTATGCGAGCACACCACCGCCAATGCTACTGACTCACCCATTACCAGAAGACCGAATTACCGATTCACGTGCTCGTGCTCGTAGTTACCCGCCACTGAAACTGGCTCCCTCTCTGGACTACCACCTAGCAAGAGCCCGCATTGTTGCGCGCTATGCTGGCATTAATAATGATGCTGCTCTTGATTGGTTTGAGCGTCAGCTAAAGAAAGCCCCTAAAGCTTTGGTTCCGTCATTAGAATATGGCCAAGCACTGGTTTACCTAGACTCTAAAAAATTAGACAAAGCAGAGCCCATCCTGAACAAGCTGATTAACAGCGATCCAACCAACCTGTTTTATCTAGATGCTATTTCGGATCTGCACATCGAGAAGAAGCAGCCTGAGATTGCGATTAAAGAACTTAAATCGGCACTGGTTCGTCAACCAAACAACCCGGTTCTGACCATTAACTACGCCAACGCACTGATTGAAAATGAAGATCTTCAAGAAGCGGTTCGCGTATTGCAGCGTTACACGCACGATAACCCGAATGACACCAATGGCTGGCACTTACTTTCAAAAGTAAATACGAGCCTTGGTAATAGCGACGAAGAACTGGCTGCTCGTGCAGAAATTTTGGCACTGCAAGCCAACTGGAACAAAGCGATTCAGTACTACACGCAAGCAAGCCAAATCGCAGAATTAGGAAGCCTAAAACAAGCACGCTACGACGCTCGAATTGATCAGCTAATGATTCAACGAGAGCGCTTCTTGTCGCTACAATAGAGTGTTTACTGGTAACGCTCGTTGCCAGTATAAAAAGAAAGCTCAACGTTACACAAAAAAAAGAAGTCACCTATGGTGGCTTCAGCTAAACAATTAAATCAAAAATAATAATGAGGAAGAACCATGTCTGTCGTGATTTATCATAACCCACGCTGCTCAAAGAGCCGTCAAACTCTAGAAGTGCTTCAGGAAAACGGCGTACAGCCAGAGGTAATCAAATACCTAGAGACTCCGTTAACAGTTGAACAGCTGAAAGTACTGTTCACTCAGCTTGGTTTTGACAGTGTTCGCGACATGATGCGCACCAAAGAAGCGGACTACAAAGAAGCAAACCTTGGTGATGCTTCAGTCACTGATGAAGATCTTTTCGCCGCGATGGCAACCAATCCAAAACTGTTTGAGCGCCCAGTCGTTGTCGCGAACAACAAAGCAAAAATTGGTCGTCCACCAGAGCAAGTGCTAGAGATTCTGTAATCCAATATGAGCATTAACATTCTTGTTCTTTACTACAGCCGCCACGGCAACACACAAGCTCTAGCAAGGCAGATTGCACGAGGGGTTGAGTCTATCCCAAACTGTGAAGCCATGTTAAGAACGGTGAACGACGTGTACACGGTAGAAGAGCAGCCTGATTCACGCTATCAACCAACCGATCCTATTGCCTCGTTACAAGAACTTCGATCTTGTGATGGTTTGGCGCTAGGCAGTCCGGTTTGGTTTGGTAACATGGCCGGGCCAATGAAGCACTTTTGGGATAGCACGACATCAATGTGGATCAATGGTGATCTCATCGATAAGCCAGGTTGTGTATTTACCTCTTCTTCATCATTGCATGGTGGTCAAGAGACAACACAACAAAGCATGATGTTGCCCCTGCTTCATCACGGCATGTTAGTCGTGGGCATCCCCTACTCAGAACCGGCGCTGCACACCACTCAAACTGGTGGTACGCCTTATGGTGCAAGCAGTACTGGAGAGAGCGCTTCACTTAGCAAAGAAGAGATTGAGTTGGCGCAAAACCTAGGTAAACGCCTAGCGCGCATCGCAATAAATCAGAAGGGAATTTCTCAATGATGTATATGCCAGAGAAGGCTATGTCTCCCAAAACCAAGCTATTTCGCTACCTTGCTTTAGCGGGCAACTTGTCGCTTTTATTCTGGGTGGTGGCTTGGCAGATGACGCTTTCACCGCACCCTCATCTCAGTAATGTCACACTGGCGATTGCTTGGGCTATCCCGCTGTTATTGCCATTACCGGGCATTTTAGCAGGAAAACCTTATACGCACGCATGGGCAAATTTCGTCTTGATGCTCTATTTCCTACACGCATTAACTATCTTGTATGTAGACGATGGTGAACGTTTATTAGCGGCTGTAGAACTGCTTCTGACGACTCTAGGTTTCGCGGGCAATATCTTATTTACTCGCTTTAGAGCCAAAGAGTTAGGCATCAAGTTGAAGCGTCTTTCTGAAGTAGAAAAGAGAGAAAAAGCTAAGTTCGAGCAATAATATTGAGCCCATGCTTTTAAACTGACCGCTTACAATCGAGTAGGAGGAGG
>NZ_JBFRJM010000095.1:0-494 GCF_041468865.1 Vibrio sp. 10N.286.52.C3
TCTAATGTGAAGAGCTAGGGAAACAACACTACGAGATAAGAATCTACGGCTAGTTTCTAAAGAATGCATAGCTTGTTGTTCCAATGACTTTGGACGACTGTACTTGATACCAATTTGTATAGCGGCGTTAGCGATGGCGAGAGCATCATTATGATCCGTTTTATGACCTTCTAGGTATCCTTTCACCTTCTTAGGGTTAATGATTCGGACTTCATGCCCAAGTTTTTCTGCTAATTGCCCCCAGTAATGGCAACCGCAACAACCTTCCATGGCGACAATCGAAGGCTTAGCCTTTGCCAAGAACTCTTTCATCTTCTGGCGACTCAGAGGTTTATTGGACATTAGCTCACCATGAATGCTGATATGGCAGGCTTGAAGAACATTTTTTGCTAAGTCGATAGCGATAACATTTTTAGTCAACATATTGGAACCCTCGGTTTTTTCTCACACTCCTAAGTCTAGATTGCTAAGGAGGGAGTGGATTCCATACATCA